>NZ_JBHIQH010000016.1:0-4109 GCF_042196485.1 Bartonella sp. AD24XZML
CGCCTCTGGGATTACCGAACCCCAAGCAAGACAAAACCTTATTATCAAACTTTACGAGGATTTCTTTTCCAAGGCATTTAAAAAGACAACAGATAGGCTTGGGATTGTTTATACGCCCGTTGAGGTTGTTGATTTTATCATTCATTCTGTTGATGATGTATTGCGGAATGAATTTGGAAAAAGCTTAGGGTCACGGGGTGTCTCTATTCTTGACCCTTTCACGGGAACGGGTACCTTTATCACAAGGCTTTTACAATCCAATCTCATCAAACCAGAGGATATGGAATATAAATTCCGTCATGATATCCATGCCAATGAGATTGTCTTACTCGCTTATTACATAGCAGCGATTAACATTGAATCGACTTATCATAGTATCATGAAAGGTGAATATATTCCCTTTAAGCATATTGGTTTGACTGATACGTTTCGGATGCTTGAAGAGAAGAGCCTGCTACAGGAATTGTTTAAAGAAAACAGTGAATATTTAGAGCATCAAAAGAAACTGGATATTAAAGTTATCTTTGGCAATCCCCCTTATTCTATGGGACAAAAGAACGAAAACGACAATGCAAAAAACACCTCCTATCCTATACTCGATAACCGTATTCGTGAGACATATGCCGTTCAATCGAAAGCAACCAATATACGAAGCCTTTATGATAGTTATATCCGTGCCATTCGTTGGGCTAGTGACCGTATTGATAATGCTGGGGTAATCGGCTTTGTTTCTGGTTCTGGTTACGTAGAAAAATCAACGATGGACAGTTTACGAAAATCTTTAGCCAAAGAATTTACGAGTATTTATGTACTTAATTTACGGGGAGATATACGTAAAAATATGTTAAGCAATGGAAATGCTAAAGAAGGTGAAAATATTTTCGGCAATGGTAGTATGACGGGTATTGCGGTAACGCTATTTATCAAAAATCCCAATGCTATTGGACCTTGTAAAATTTATTATCATGATATTGGAGATAATCTTTCCACCGAAAAAAAACTTGAGATGCTTCAATACTTTGGTAGTGTTGGAGGTATTACACGTAAACAAAGCTGGCAAATGATTACACCAGATGAATATGGTGATTGGGTTAATCAACGTGATGAAAGTTTTGAAACATTTCTAGCCTTGGGTGTTAAGAAAGGTCATAGTAAAAAGTTCTTTACAGCGTTTTCTTGCGGTGTACAAACCAGTCGTGATGCTTGGGCATACAACTCAAGCCGTAAAATATTAGCAAAGAATATGCACAATACGATTGCGTTCTATAATAGTGAAGTAGAACGTTTTAATAATGCTTATGGACATGTTGATCGCAGAATACGTAAAAATGCTGTAGATAATTTCGTAAACTCTGATGCGAAAAAAATTAGTTGGAGTAGTAGTCTAAAAGAAGAGTTTGTAAGAGGCAAATTTTCCGAATTTGAAAGTAATTGTTTAGTTCAAAGTCTTTATCGTCCCTTTACAAAGCAATGGCTCTATTACAACCGTGTTTTTAATCATAGAGTTTTTCAAATGTCGCGTATATTTCCGATGGAGCAAGTAGTCGAAAATAAAGTAATACAAATTACAGGCATAGGAGCAAGATGTGGTTTTTCTGCACTTATGTATAAGAATTTACCTAACTCTGACTCAATGGAAAAAGGTCAATGCTTTCCAAGGTATATCTATGAAGATGCTACGGTTTCAAAAAGTAAAAGTGAGAAACAATCCCATTTATTTACAGAAGAAAGCAAAACAGCTGGTTTACAGAGGCATGATGCTATTACTGATGAAGGTCTAGACCATTTTAAAGCTGCTTATCCTAATGAAACCATAACAAAAGATGATCTATTCTATTATGTTTACGGTTTGCTTCATTCAGAAGATTATCGCTCTCGTTATGCTGATAATTTATGCAAAGAACTGCCTCGTATCCCTTGCGTAAAGAGTGCTGATGATTTTTGGAAATTTGTAACAGCAGGGCGTGAACTGGGTCATTTGCACGTGAATTATGAAGATGTAGAGCCTTACCCCGTGACCTTTAAAAAGGGTAATCCAAAAGTTACAAAGATTTCTAATCCCGAAAAATTCTATTATGTAACTGAAATGAAATTCGCAAAAGCAGCTAAAGAGAAAGGAAAATCCGAAAAGGATAAATCAACTGTCATTTACAATAGCAATATCACAATAACAGATATCCCTCTTGAAGCTTATGAGTATATCGTCAATGGCAAGCCCGCTCTTGAATGGGTTATGGGGCGTCAATGTGTAAAGACAGATAAAAAGAGTGGCATTGTGAATGATGCCAATCGCTACGCTGTTGAAACCGTTGGCAATCCTGCCTACCCTCTAGAGTTATTTCAAAGGGTTATTACCGTAAGTTTAGAAACAATGAAAATCGTAAAAAATCTACCAAAATTAGAAATTAAAGAAACTGAATAACTTATAAAACATGCTCACATAATGGGTATGATAAACTCATAAGGGGTATAAGGTCTTATACCTATAGGTTCTATACCCCTTTATACATTGCTTACATATAATTTTTAAAAGGATAATTTATCATGCGTTATTCTAAAAAGAAATCATTTGCACTTTTAGATACTCTTATTTGGATTGCCTTTAAAAGATTATACCGTAATCTAACATGAGTGCTTTATTGTTTTCAAAAGCTTTGTTTAAAGAGAGTTATATATATTCATTTTGCTTATAGGTTTTGAAGGTGTAAAAACCGTCAAAACCCCCTCAAAACGTATATTATTGATTGAATTTAGAGGTTGTATTATCAATATGGGTTGTTTTTTTAAGGTCTATAAAATATTAACCTATTGAAATATAATGTTTTTACTTTTTATCGTTTTTTTACATAATAGCAGCAACCCTCAAAACTCAAAACCCCGTCAAAACTCATAACCATAATGATCTTGATAGCATCTCTTATGAGTTATAAGCTATCTTTTGAAAGGTTTTAAAGGGTCACATGCTTTCATAAAGCACGTTGTAATCAATTCTCTAAAATCATAAGTTTATATCTTCAAAAGAACTGATAAAAATTCATAAAAAGGATTTTGATAACGTAATCAGTTTTTACTTTCATACGCTTTTCATAAGACACGCTTTAATCACTCACTAAAAATATAATTTTATCTTTTAAAAAGAACTAATCAAAATAACAAAAGCCTATTAAAAGGGATTTTTCTAATCTCTATAATTATCAATCTCTCTTTAGATATTTCCATAACAGTCTATAAATCGCATCATATATCCTATTTACCGTTTCTCTTATGAAAATGAAAGATGATGCCATGGCTATAAAGAACATAACAGTTATAAAGAATGCGTAAAAACAGCAAGGTTTTGTAATCATAATGAATGCGTTGGTTATAAAGACCATCTCTATAAAAAGCTGTTAATTTGCAAATGTGTTATAAACAAAATTCACAAAAAATTTTAAATTCATTTAGTAAAAAAAATTGATAGGTTATAAAGATAAAAAAACGCATTATGAGAGCGTTTTTAAATATTATAAATGTATAGATTCAAAAAAGAACACAATCGTTTCAGAAAGCCTCTAATATAGAATTAAAAGCGCATAAATNCAGAAAGCCTCTAATATAGAATTAAAAGCGCATAAATATAAAAGAAGCAATTCATAAGAACATGATAACATTAATACACAATGCATTTAAAAAAATACGAAAAAATATCAAAAAAGATAAAATATTATTTGACAATAAATACGTATTTTGTTATATAAATAATCAAGTGCTTAACAAACACTTATGATAAGCGGACAGGTTACGATACAGCCTTTCCAAAACCTTTTAAAACTGGCTATCTTTTGTGCTGTGATTGGCATATAATGATTTTGTCGGGTGTAGTCACACCATACAATACTCTTATGAGAAAAGTGTGACGACGGACTTATCACCGTGTTTGTTAGCGCCCGACGCTCTTAGGGTCGTCAATAACAAACAATTTTAATGATAAGGAATTAGCTATGAATGCTATAGTAAAAAACACCCCCGTTAATAAGAAAAAAACATCAAAAAAATATGAGTTTACTGGCGAAATGGATTTTGTGACTGGTCTCATATTATACCGTATACGTGCTTTAAGAGATTTTGGA
>NZ_JBHIQH010000017.1:0-2002 GCF_042196485.1 Bartonella sp. AD24XZML
TCAAACGAGCAAAACTGAAAGCAGAGAGAGCAAAAGCAATTTGGCAACAAAGCAAACCAATCAAAAATACTTTAGCAGAAATCTATTTACGCATGCGTGGGATCACGTGTGACTTATCTCCTTATTTACGCTTTTACGACAAATGTCCACACCCCTCTGGGGTTACACTGCCCGCGTTGATTGCTCTTGTTAAAGGGACTGGTTCTTATGCATTTGAATTTTCCCCATAACAAAGCGCGTCTCACCATTGCAATGGATGGGGATGATGCGGGTCGTAAAACAGTTTCACCCTAGCAAAGCGTGCTTATAATAATGCCCCTTTAAATAAAGAAAAACGGCATTTTTGAACTACATAACATCATAATTAAACACAATACAAATAAATAAGGATAAAATAGTATATAATTTTGTCACATATTACCAATACAAAATCGCATATTATATCATTGTTCTAATAAAATAGATAATACCATTAAATATAATACATATTGATACAATAAAAAGAATCATTCATAAAATGCGTGAATAATCTAAATAATAAGAAAAAAATGAATCATATAGTAATATTGATAGCTGTAATACTTTGTTTGCTATATGCTTATTGGCGTTATTATGAATTTAAAAAGTGGGCGTTTTTTCCATCTTTGTTAATAGTTGTAGGCTCTACTACAATATTCTTTCTTTTAGCAGTAGATTATCCTGTGGAAGAGGCTTGCAAACCAATTCACATAGGACATGATCATAATTCAACTCTTCATTGCATTATTAGTGATATATATGAAGATCTTAGTTATATTTTAAGAGAAGGACATGGTGTTGAAATAGTAATTTTTTGTTTAGTGTTTTCAATTATATCTCTATGTGATAAAATTAAAGAACGAAATATTGGTCGTGATAAAGAAAACGACAGCTAAAATGCAGCAATGATTATAATGGTCCATGGCAATAATTTTCTTAAAGTATGTAATTACACGTTTTTACAAAAAATGGTCGTACTTAATTTAACTACCTTTTAACTGTGTTAAAAACTATTCGGTCATAAATTATTAAATCTATTTATCTTTTGCCTTCAAAAATGTTGCTATCTATACTTTATATAGTTTATCTATGATTATTAGTAATGGGATTCGTATAGCTTCAAAATAGCACGGTGATTGGAAAATTGTTCCAATCTCTGTAATAGCTCATTATTAGAAAGCATTTAGCTATAAAGCACCAGCTATTCTTCTCTCTATAGCTTTCAAAAGTATGGTATCAAAAATGAAGCAACTAGAAAAAAGAAACCTACAAAATATTCAAGAATAAAAACAATAAATAAGCCATTGCTATTTTCTCTAAATCTTTTGAAATTAAAAGGACAGTGATAAGCTTTTTTCTAAAGTAACGCCTATTGGCAATGATATCATAGTAGAAAAACTTAAGAGTTTGCTTAATAGAAATTTGCATGAACTTTTTTATTGGTTATTAGATATCTTTACTTTACGCGATATTCATCAAAGAAGTTGGACTTCTTTTAAAAGACAATGAAGCTGTGAAGCAAGCTTTGGAGCTTTTATGCCGTTGTAACTATATTCGTGAAATCTCTGGAGACAAGAGCTCACAAGGCGGTCGACCGACCATACGCTATGAATGGAATCCTTTAGTAAAGGGGCATAAGACACCCCAATAAGGCATTGGGAAATCTTATGAAGGGATTAAACCCTATTATCCCCTTATATTTCATAAAGTGAACCTTCAAAGGACGTCTCAACTATGAGTTTCGAGGATTTTGAAGGTTTTGAGGGTTCCTTTTACCCCCCGTTATATATTTTTTTTCAATCAAAAATAAAAGTTATTATATATCAATATGTTAATATTTTAAAGAAACAACCTATATTGCATACAATATGTAAATACAATCTGTAGTATACATTTAAGAGGGTTTTGAAGGTATTTTGAGGGTGTGAGAAACCTTCAAAACCTATCTATAAAATGCATCAAAATACTCATTCTGATATTTTAA
>NZ_JBHIQH010000018.1:0-1071 GCF_042196485.1 Bartonella sp. AD24XZML
AAAAAATAACCATATAATTAGAAACTATAGCGTACACCTAAAATACCCTGAAGGGACTGTTTTGTTTTACGCCCTTTAATATAATGTGCCTCACCATATAACTTTAACTTCTCACTCACTAAACTGCTTAAACCTATTCCTAATTTACCTGCATTCCCCGATAAGTCAGTGGTAAATGGATGGCGTTGATTAATTAACGTTTGATTATCATCTTTATTCTCACGCAACCATGCTGCTGTAATATACGCAAGCGATGAGGAATCCATGTGAGAACCAAATTCATATCCTAAAGATAAGCCAATCTCACTGCGTAATGAAGTGAATGGACGCATGTCACCTGTCATGCCATTCGATAACTTGATTTCTTTACCCTCAACTTGCAACCATGTAAATTGTCCATAAGGCTGTAACCAACTGTTCTTTGACGTCTTAAGTCGATAACCAGCTTCAAAGGAAGTTCCCAATGCCCTTTGAGTATATGTTCCTTCAATCTCTAAACCATTCGTTGAAACGGCTTTTAGAGTATTTTGATAATGATTGTATTTTAAAATACCATCGAGATACCATCCACTATGATCCAAATAAGTGACATAAGCGCCAATACCATAAGTATTGATTCCACTGTTACCCCCCCGTGCATGCGCAACACGGGCACGATCATAACTGCCAAAACCACCTATATAAAACTCTCCATTTTCCCACTCGCTTAAACCATTGATCCCCAAAACGATACCGGTCTGATCCAGTTTAAAATCTATATGCTCTGTAACAACACTCTCTTTAGATTTAATCGCATAGCTCCATAAAGCCGTATTCTTTTTACTTTTATCTAGAATTCCTCTTCCCGCACGTACGGTTTGCATTTCATTGTGAAAAACCATCGCTGGCACCACAGACATAGACAATACCGCATCTGTAGAGGGAGTGGTCAAAAAGTGAGAAACTGAAAGATTCTCACTCAATTGTGGAAAAGGGTGTTCTTTATGAACTGGACGCACAATCATTTGATCGGCTAAAGATTGAGAAGAGGTTGAAACAGCAGTTTGTTGTTTTTCATCAGAAAGAGGATGA
>NZ_JBHIQH010000019.1:0-55437 GCF_042196485.1 Bartonella sp. AD24XZML
GAACACCATTAGCTCAAACTTAGCAAGAGAGATCTTAAAGCATAACAAGCAGGGTCAACGCTTGTGTGGGTGGAAACATGGTTAGAAAAAAATCCAAAAAATACACAGAGCTTACAGAAGCAGAAAAAGAAATGCTTCAAGAAATGATCATCACCTATCAAAGCGTGAAAATGATGTCTCGCTTGATGAAGTGGATAGCATTTTTTCTTTTTTTGCTTATCCTTGATTTTGCATGCCTCATGGATGCGATAGACAACATCTTCGCTCATTTGAAGCAGTGGTTCTCAAAGAATTAGAAAAACTGTTATACAAGCAAAAACTTCGAAAAATTCTTTTTACTATGAATTGGAGATCCAATCATAAGCGTAGTTCAGAATGCAAACCAAGTCGTAAGAGCTCGAGTGTTTTGGTATTCGGCTTTCGATAGATCAAAACTAAATCTGGCTTGATATGACAATCACGACAATTGCGCCATTGACCTGTTAGCGCATGATCTCTCCAATGCGCTTTTAGCGGTTCATTCTCCGCTAACGCTTTGACCACAAGCAGCAAATCCTTCTCTAGTGTATTAGCATACCTACCTTTGCTTTCACGTTTAAGGTCAGACCGGAATGAACGCGTATAGACAATATAGCAAGCTTAGGTTTTCTTTTCAAATTTACGCATTTCAGTTCTATCTTCGCGTATCATGGTCCTTAAGCTGTCTAATGATGTACGTTCGACGCATCCCATTTCGACATCCTCGATAGCTCGTAATATTTCCGGATTTGGTTGAAAGGTTTAAGCGGTAATGTACGATCTCTAGCAATGCGGGTCATAAACATGCGTACTGCATCCGATACAGTTAAACCCGTAGACTTAATAACTGCACTTGCAATTTCTTGAACTTGATCAGGTATACGGGCTTGAATTTTTCCCATTGCTAAATCCCCTATTCAATTGTAGCACAATGTACTGTACGTTAAGTCTATGTCAAGAGTTTCAACAATAGCTTTTCACAAGAGAACTTAGCAAAATTCAAAAAATTATTAGAGAAAGTTAGCAGAATAAGATATGTTTTGTAGAAGAATATTGGAAAATCCTATTCCCTAACCTTTATTTATGAACCCCATACTTAAAAAAACATATAAATCAATGTGATATATGAATAAAAAAGAGCATAATATCACTAAAGAGTGTTATAGAAATGATGTGTCATGACGATTCTACCACTCGATAGTGCTTCGATAAGAGAGGCAATAGCGCTTCTTGAACAAGGGAAGTTAGTAGCATTACCAACGGAAACTGTTTATGGATTAGCGGGCGATGCAACCAATGGGAGAGCAATTTCTTCTATTTATTCTACAAAGGGTCGTCCGCAAATTAATCCTCTTATTGCGCATGTCAGCGGCATCGAAATGGCGGAACGTTATGTTAAAATTGACTTTCTTTCACGCCAATTAATGGAGGAATTTTGGCCAGGGCCTTTGACATTGGTTTTGCCTTTAAAGGAACAGCATAATATCCATCCTTTAACAACCTCTGGTTTGAATACCTTGGCTGTTCGTTTTCCAGACAGTCGTTTTGCGGAAGTGGTACAACATTTTGGCCGCCCACTTGCTGCTCCTAGTGCGAATCAATCGGGGCGTCTTAGCCCTACTTCAGCTGAGGCTGTTTTTGCATCTTTGGGGGAATCTGTTCCTTTGATATTGGACGGAGGACCTGCTAAAATAGGGTTGGAATCAACGATTATTAAAATTTGTGGTGAAAATATTTATCTTTTGCGTCCAGGGGGGCTTGCGGCTGATGAAATTGAAGAAGTTGTGGGGAAGCCTTTGAAACGGATAGATCAAAGGTCGGCGATTGAAGCTCCTGGGATGTTAAAGTCGCATTATGCTCCCAATGCCACGGTTCGTTTGAATGTAGAAAAGGTGGAAAATGGTGAAGCGCTTTTAGCATTTGGTTCAAAGCGTGTTATGGGGGCTGAAAATGCCGTTTCTATTTTAAACCTTAGCGAAGATGGAAAGTTAGAAGAGGCAGCCTCTCATTTATTTCAATATATGAAGGAATTAGATTCATTTAAAGTGAGATGTATCGCAGTAGAACCTATTCCATTATACGGGTTAGGGGAGGCTATCAATGATCGTCTTATACGGGCTGCGGCTCCAAAGGAGAAATGAACATGGAGCAGGAATTAATTGAAGGGTTTAGGGAAATTGTTGGTGCTAAGCATGCTATAACAGATCAAGCGTTGATTGCACCGTATTTGCTTGAAGAGCGAGGGCTTTTTCATGGAAAAACACCTTTACTTTTACGTCCATCTTCTTGCGCAGAAGTCTCATCGATTATGCAGTTAGCGAGCAAAACGCGCACACCGATTGTGCCACAGGGTGGAAATACAGGGCTTGTGGGGGGACAACAACCAGATGAAAGAGGAGGGAGCGTTCTTTTATCTATGGAGCGATTAAATAAGATTAGAGCTATAAATCTTGAGGGAAATTTTGTTGTTGTAGAGGCTGGTGTTATTTTACAGGATTTACAGAAAAAAGTGGATGAATCAGGTCGTTTTTTCCCTCTTTCTTTGGCATCTGAAGGTTCTTGCCAAGTAGGAGGAAATCTTTCGTCGAATGCTGGAGGGACAGCTGTTTTAGCCTATGGCAATATGCGTGATCTTTGTCTTGGTTTAGAAGTTGTTTTACCGGATGGGCGTATTTTAGATGATTTGCGTTTTGTTAAAAAAGACAATAGCGGTTACGATTTAAAAGATCTTTTTATTGGTGCAGAAGGTACATTGGGTGTTATAACCGCAGCCGTTTTGAAGATGTTTCCAAAAATAAAAGGAAAAGCTGTTGCTTTGGTGGGATTATATAGTCCGGCGAAGGCTTTAGAGTTTTTATCTCTGGCTCAAGAATATGGAGGAGGGATGTTGACAGGTTTTGAGCTCATGGGAAATCTCAGTTTGCAAATGGCTTTAGATTATAAGATGTGTGAGAAGCCTCCTCTTCAGCGGAAACATGAATGGTATGTATTAATGAACATTTCATCGTTGCAAGGCAATGATGAGGCGTTATCGGTATTGAGTATTATTTTAGAAGAAGCTTTAAAGAATGCGGTGATAGAAGATGCAGTTGTTGCGCAATCTTTAAAACAGCAAGATTTTTTTTGGCAATTACGAGAAAGTATATCATTAGCACAAAAGTTAGCAGGAGGGTCCATTAAGCATGATATTGCAATCCCACTTGCTTTTATTCCTGATTTTATTGCTGAGGCAGCGCTTATTGTTGAGGATATTGCTCCAGGAGCACGGGTGATTTGTTTTGGACACATGGGCGATGGAAATTTACATTATAATATTACACAACCTGTAGGAGCTGATACGACAGTGTTCTTGCAGTTATGGTCAACAATGAATCATCGCATTCATAGTTTAGTGGTGGACTATAGAGGTGCATTTTCTGCTGAGCATGGAATTGGTCAGCTTAAGCGCGAAGAACTTCGTTCTTTTAAATCGCCTGTCGCATTGGATATTATGCAAGGGATTAAAAAAACGTTCGATCCTTTAGGGATAATGAATCCTGGAAAAGTATTATAATTCAAGAATGGTGATCATGCATTTTTGTTTAGATTTTAATAACCAAAAAAGAAACCAGTTGTTTTTTATTCAAACTTTTAATAATCCAATGAGAAAAAGCTGCTAAAGGGTGTATGTTATTTAAGATAAATTGGGATAATGTATATGGCTAATCAATGCTTTAATCAGGCAAAAGCGGTGCTTGAATTTCGGTTAGATCCGTGCCATTTGCCACAAACGACGACATATTTTTCATCCAAAACGGGTAATCAGGTTATTTGTTCGTTAAATGAGCGTGGTGTTTCTTTTAAAACAGATATGCCTTCAAGCTTATCGCATTTAATACCCCCTTATCATTTTCGAGGAATTGCAGCACGTACTGTAAAAACGCGTTCAGGAGAAAGAGCTGTTGCATTAGAATTACTTCATGCTGATGAGGAAGCTTGTATACCGCTTTTGGTTTCCAGAGATTTGAATAATGTTCTTCTGGATTGGCGGTTATGGGCGGATACTTATGACCTTCCCATGCTTATGATCAATGAAGATAATCGCATTCTGGTTGTAAAAGATCGTTCTGATTTACATCGATTTTTTGGTACAACAGCACATTCTAAACAAAAGCATTTTTTACTTCGTTATAGCAATCCGTTAGGCTTGCGTTTGGTGATTGCGAATCGAATTGCACTCCAGTAAATTAATATGCATTTATTTTTGTACGACCGTCAGCATTTATCTTGTTGTGCTGTAAAACATTGTTGTTTGGGGAGGTAACATAAGGCATGTAAACTTCACACATGAAGTGTTTTTAGAAGATATGGCGAATATTCTTAAGTTTGCTTGTAGGTCTTTGTGTAAGTGCAGCATATGAGTGGGAAGCAAGAGAAACCCGCTTAATGAGAATTCAGACCTTTACAGACGGGATTTGGTGCGACTTTTGGTTCTTGAAAACAAAGAGAAAGTCAATGATTGTAAATGAGAGTTTTTTGACACATACATTGGCAGCAGGAATCGATGATGTAAAACGCTTTTTTCAGAGAGGTAAAAACGGTTTTCATAACAATAGAAACTGTTTTTTTGCGGTATAATTTTGGGTTTTTGCCACATTATTAAAAACACCAGAAGATTACTGGAAGTGTTTTTGAATTTTTTTATAAATCATTTCTCCATGTTGAATGAAAGCTTTGAATATTGCAGAATATTCTTATTTCATCTCTCTTTTATAATCAAAATCATTTAGATAGAAAGGGTTATCGTAATATTGAGAATTGGAAAATACAATGATGGTATAGGTTTTTATTTTTATTCCAGAAAGCTGGCGGAATGGATTTATACTATTTGCAGGTAGTGTCGTAAAATGGGAATGATAAGCATGAGAGATATTGTTTAAGAATTTGTATGTGAATAACATAACTATCTTTTTTGGGCATTTCATTTTTCGTAAAAGCGGAATTTCACTAAAAACGCGATAAATAAAAGAAATGATAGTATATACGTTTTTCCTCAGGATTTTATAAGAAAGAAAGTGTTTATAAAAATGATGAGAAAATGCGTTTAAAGTAAAGACAACAGTAAAATGATTATTTTATATTACATCTTCAGATTCAGAAAATTTTCCTATTTTATCATGAGTAGATATCCTATTTACAATATTTGATTGTTCAAAGGAAAGCACACTCATTTTTTCAAAATTATGGTCAACGTAAAACAGTGAGAAAATTTTTGTATCATGCTCTTATATAAAATAAGAAAATCGTAAAAAAAGAATATTCAAAGGATTTAATTTTCTCGCGCAACGGCTCTCCATCCGATATCTCGACGAACAAAACCTTCTGGCCAATCAATACAATCAACAGCTTCATAAGCACGTTTTTGTGCATGGGTAATCGTTTTTCCTGTTGCTGTTATATTGAGTACACGTCCACCATTTGCAATGAGTTCTCCATCACGCAACACTGTACCAGCTTGAAAAACTTTCACATCGGGAAGAGTGTTTACTTGATCAACGTTACGGATAACAGTACCTTTTTGGGGAGAGTCTGGATAACCATTAGCAGCCATAACAACGGTGAGAGCTGTTTTTTCAGACCACCGAAGAGGCTTATTTTCAAGTTTTCCTTGAGCTGCAGCAAGAAAAATTGGCAAAATATCATCTTTGAGGCGCATCATTAAAACTTGACATTCAGGATCACCGAATCGTATGTTAAATTCAATTAATTCGGGTCCTTTTTGCGTTATCATTAATCCGACGAAGAGAATACCTTTAAAGGGGGAACCCATTTCTTTCATGCTTTTTAAAGCTGGTTCAACAATTTCTTTGAGAGTACGATTCACTATTTCTTGGGTCATGATGGGCGCTGGTGAATAAGCACCCATACCACCGGTGTTTGCTCCAGTATCCCCATCACCTACACGTTTATGATCTTGAGCAGATCCAAAAGGAAGAACAACTTTACCATCACAAAGGCAGAAGAAGCTTGCTTCTTCACCTTCAAGAAAAGATTCTACAACAATTTTGTTTCCTGCATCTCCAAATGTACTTTTGAAGCAGGCATCAACTGCGTTAAACGCTTCTTCCATAGTTGTTGCAACCACGACACCTTTGCCAGCTGCTAAGCCATCAGCTTTAATAACAATGGGAACACCTTGTTGCTGAATGTAAGCTTTAGCTTTAGAGGCATCATTAAAGCATTGGTAACTTCCTGTAGGAATGTTATTCTTCCGACATAAATCTTTTGTAAAGGCTTTTGAACCTTCTAGTTGAGCAGCTTTTTGAGTAGGACCAAATACACAGATGTTAGCGCTATTAAGAGAGTCTGTTATACCCGCCACCAAGGGTGCTTCTGGTCCTACAATTACAAGATCAATAGAATGTGCCTTACAAAAATCAATAACAAGGGGATGGTCATCAATGTTCAAATTAATATTTTCACCAAATTCTGTTGTTGCAGGATTTCCAGGAGCACAATATAACTTTGTTAGCAGTGGTGATGCTGCTATTTTCCATGCTAAAGCATGTTCTCGTCCACCTGAGCCAATAAGAAGAATATTCATTGCTTGCTCCTCTCATAAAAGATAATTAATCTCATCCCCTTCTCATAAGAATGAAATGTCTCTATCGCAAGACCAAAGGTAAATCATTTGATGAAAAAAAATAAAAATATCGCGCATGTTCAGTCCTATGATAGCCAAGGACGGGTTATGGATGCATCTTCCAAACAATGGGTCTACAGCTTCCTTCCCCGTTCTTTATGGTTTTATGCGCAATTGGCGCGTTGGGATCGGCCTATCGGTTGGCAATTGTTGATGTGGCCTTGTTTTTGGTCAACAACAATGGCTTTTTTCTCTTATAACATGCATTACGATACTCTTTTATCAATGTTTCTTCATTGGGTTTGGTATCTTTTTCTTTTTTTTCTGGGATCTATTGCTATGCGAGGGGCAGGATGTACTTGGAATGATCTTATTGACCATAAAATTGATGCTCAGGTAGAAAGGACACGTTCTCGCCCATTGCCAACAGGTCATGTGAGTCGGTTTCAAGCGAGAGTTTTTATCCTTGTGCAATGTTTTGTTGGTTTAGTCGTTTTATCACAATTTAATAGGTTTAGTTTTTTTCTAGGTATTTCGTCATTGATAGCTGTTGCATTTTATCCTTTTATGAAACGCGTAACATATTGGCCGCAGTTTTTTTTAGGCGTTGCATTTAATTGGGGGGCATTAATGGGGTGGGCTGTTGTCTTTGGAAGTTTAAGCTGGGCACCAATCTTGCTTTATGTGGGATCAATTTTGTGGACCATAGGATACGACACAATCTACGCACATCAAGATAAAGAAGATGACGTTACTGTTGGTGTCCGTTCTACGGCTCTTCTTTTTGGTAAAGCAACCAAGCGTGCTTTAGTATTTTTGTATGGTGGTTTTGTGATGTTCGTTAGTCTAGCATTTTATTTAGCTGGAGTTCCTGTTCTTAGTTTTTTGGGGATTTTTGTGGCAAGCATCCATATGTTTATTCAAATTAAAGTCATTGATATAGATGATAGTTCACAATGCCTCAGGCTTTTCAAATCTAATTCGCTTATTGGTTTTGTGATTTTTGCTGGTTTAGTATGTGGGGGTATATGGATGATATTTTATCCTGCGGTCTAAAAATAAGTTAGCTAAAATCATAGTTTCTACTGAATACAGTATGTTTTTTTAATAAGCTTGTTGCTAATCTATTTTTAAGCAATACAGTAGAAAATATCACCAATTAACCTTTACAGTGAAAATAAAATTCTTCTATTTAAATAAAATAAATCATCTTCTTTTAGAATTTTTCGAATAAAAAATATTTGTTTAATTGTTGCGAAGAAAAAATCTTCATAACGATGAAGTTTGAAGGATTAGGGATAAAGTTTTTGTCTTTTCCAATCGCTGTGTTCAACACAATCCCGTGTAAAAAGCAAACGATCATGTAAACGAAATGGGCGATCGCACCAGAACTCTATAGAAAGGGGTTTAACACGAAACCCAGACCAATAAGGTGGTCGTGGAATATTGCCTAGAGCATAACGCGCAGTATATTGAGCAATTGCTTTTTCGAGCACAAAACGATTGTCTAAAGGTTGAGATTGTTTAGAGGCCCATGCACCAATTCGACTACCACGTGGTCGCGATTGGAAATAGGCATCGGCTTCCTGTTGACTTACTTTTTCAACGATTCCTCTAATTCTGACTTGACGACGGAGTGATTTCCAATGAAAACCTAAGGATGCTTTCATTGATTTTAAAATTTCTTGTCCTTTACAGCTTTCATAATTGGTATAGAAGACGAATCCTTGGGGACTGTAGTCTTTGAGGAGAACCATACGAACATTAGGGAGTCCTGTTTCGTCAACTGTTGCTAATGCCATAGCATTCGGATCATTTATTTCACTTATCGTTGCCTCTTCAAGCCACTTTGCGAAAAGTTCAAAAGGTTTTTGCATTTTCATAAAATGATCATCTGTTGGTATTTTTGTGCTCATAGTTTCTCCAAATATCAGTGAGCATGGGTGAGGCATTTTCTCATTTACTTTATCATCAAGAAGTTACAGTACTATTTTTTCTTATTTTCAAAAAGCCAATGATATCATGTATTTTTATGGTAGTTTAATTATTTTTACTTTAGCATAGACTACAAGGAGCTATATTAAATAAATGTCTCATTTTATCTGGTATTTTAGTTTATTGATAGACATATAAAGAGAAAAGAAGAAATTATTCTTTAGAATAGACTGATGAAGCTATAAGGGATATTGAACAACGTATCAGTTGATATTTTGAAAACGAAGAAATTGAAAAGAGGGCAATATGCGTGATCCCTACACGATTCTGGGTGTGGCACGTACCGCAAAATCGCAAGAGATTAAATCGGCATTTAGAAGATTAGCGAAGAAATATCATCCAGACCATAATAAAGATGATACAAAGGCTAAAGAGAAATTTGCTGAAATTAATCAAGCCTATGAAATTATAGGTGATAAAGATAAAAAAGCACAATTTGACCGCGGTGAAATTGATATGGAAGGAAAACCGCTTTATCAAGCCTATGGTGCTGGTGAAAATTTTAGCAATAAACAAAATCCCTTTTCAGGAAGAGCAAAGGGATTTGATTTTTCCTCTTCAGGTGGTGCAAGTTTTGATGCGGGTGATATTTTTCGGGATCTGTTTGGAGGAGGTGGTAGCTTTTCGAATTCCACACACTATAACCGTCCCCAACAAGGAGCACATGTTCGTGCTAATCTTGCCATAACATTAGAGCAGATGGTTGGCGCAGAAAAGGTGGAAGCTGTTTTTCCAAATGGAAAAAAGTTAAAAATTAAACTGCCAGATTATATTGAAGACGGACAGACTATTCGTTTAAAAGGTCAGGGAGAAGAGGTACCTCACGGGCAAGCAGGAGATGCGTTAATAACCATTCAGATTCAAAAACATCCTCGTTTTCGGGTTGAAGGAAGAGCACTCCATCTTGATTTACCAGTTTCTCTTAAACATGCTGTTTTGGGAGCAAAAGAAGAAGTTGAGACGTTGGAGGGGCGTGTGGTTTTAACGATTCCTGCGTGGTCAAGTTCTGATCGCGTTTTACGGTTGAAAGGGAAAGGGCTTCGTTTAAAAAATGGTACAAGAGATGATCTTTATGTGCATGTTCGCATTATGTTGCCGGGAGATGAAAATGCCGCCGCACTAGAACAGTTTTTGCAAATGCAACAAGATTAATTTTAAAAATTTTATATATAAAAGCGTAGTTTTTGTTTGATTTTAAACCAATTGCTTGAAGAAAAAGTTGACCTGTGTCATAGGCAGGTGAATAATACTAATTTTAAGTAACAATGGGGCAGTGCTGATGGCTAAGGGTAATGGTTTATTGTACGGTAAGCGTGGTTTAATTTTGGGGTTGGCCAATAATCGCTCCATCGCTTGGGGAATCGCTAAAGCGGCAAGTAGCGCAGGGGCAGAGCTTGCTTTTACCTATCAGGGTGAAGCAATGAAAAAGCGTGTCGAGCCTTTGGCTGAAGAATTAAAGGGATTTGTTTGTGGACATTGTGATGTTTCTGACAGTGTCTCTATTGATACGGTCTTTAGAGAAATAGAGAAGAAATGGGGAAAACTTGATTTTTTAGTTCATGCTATTGGTTTTTCTGATAAAGATGAATTAAGTGGTCGTTATATTGATATCAGCGAATCAAATTTTATGATGACCATGAATATTTCCGTTTATTCCCTAACAGCTCTAACAAAGCGTGCAGAAAAATTGATGCCAGATGGTGGTTCAATCTTGACACTAACCTATTATGGTGCAGAAAAGGTTGTTCCCAATTATAATGTAATGGGGGTTGCCAAAGCCGCTCTTGAAGCGAGCGTGAAATATTTAGCGGTAGATTTAGGTCCCCAAAATATTCGTGTTAATGCTATATCTGCTGGACCAATTAAAACGTTAGCGGCTTCTGGTATTGGTGATTTTCGTTATATTTTAAAATGGAATGAATATAATGCTCCATTACGTCGTACGGTAACAATTGAAGAGGTTGGTGATTCTGCACTTTATTTTCTTTCAGATTTGTCTCGTTCTGTTACCGGTGAAGTCCATCATGTCGATTCGGGTTATAATATCATAGGTATGAAAGCAGTTGATGCCCCAGACATTTCTGTCGTTAAAGAATAAAGTTTGGTTTATAAGATTTTATTAGACAGCAGTAATTTGACCAAATTTAAGGTGTCCAAGAGTATTTGGGAGAAAAGAGTTGTCTTGTGTATAGCACACAACATACGTTATCGTTGTATATATTTGACAGAGAAATGGATCTTTTTTCATGTCGCATAATACATTTGGCCATTTGTTTCGTGTAACAACATGGGGTGAAAGTCATGGTGCTGCTCTTGGTTGTGTCATTGATGGTTGTCCACCTGGAATTATTTTTACTCTTGCAGAAGTTCAAGCTTATCTTGATAAACGCAAGCCAGGACAATCAAAATATACAACGCAGCGCCGAGAACCAGATGAAGTAGAGGTCCTTTCAGGAGTTGTTGTTCAAGACGATGGAACGACATTGGTGACAACAGGTACACCAATTTCTCTGTTGATTCGAAACACAGATCAACGCTCTCAAGATTATGGAGCAATTGCTCATCAGTATCGTCCAGGACATGCGGATTATACTTATGATATTAAATATGGCATTCGTGATTTTCGAGGCGGGGGACGTGCTTCGGCACGGGAGACGGCAGCACGTGTTGCAGCAGGTGCATTTGCTCGTAAAATCGTTCCTGGTTTGATTGTACGAGGAGCAGTGATAGCAATTGGTCCTCATAATATTAATCGTGATCGTTGGGATTGGTCAGAGGTTGATAATAATCCTTTTTTTACAGCTGATGCAGAGATGGTTCACATTTTTAGTGACTATATCAGTAAACTCCGTAAAGAGGGGACATCTGTTGGTGCGGTTGTTGAGATCGTTGCAGAAAATGTTCCGGCAGGTTTAGGAGCCCCTATTTACGCAAAGCTTGATCAAGATATTGCCTCGTTACTTATGTCGATTAATGCGGTAAAAGGTGTGGAAATTGGTGATGGTTTTGCGGCAGCCCGCTTGAGGGGAGAAGAAAATGCCGATGAAATGCGAATGGGAAATGATGGAAAAACGCTTTTTTTATCCAATCATGCTGGTGGTATTTTAGGGGGAATATCGAGTGGACAGCCAATTGTTGCACGTTTTGCTGTAAAGCCTACTTCATCAATTTTAACACCTCGTCGTTCCATTGATGTTGATGGTCATGATATAGACGTTATAACAAAGGGACGTCATGATCCATGTGTTGGGATTCGTGCGGTTCCTGTTGGTGAAGCGATGGTTGCTTGTGCTATTGCTGACCATTATCTAAGACATCGCGGTCAAGTTGGGTGATTGAAAAGGTGAACAATGGCGTATGATGAAAAAAAAATTGTTTCTGCACTTAAAGCTTTTGAACGCGGTGAAATTGTTGTGGTGACAGATGATGATGACCGTGAAAATGAGGGTGATTTAACTGTTGCTGCAGCGCATTGTACAGAAGAAAAGATGGCGTTTATTCTTCGTCACACAACAGGTATTGTGTGCACACCTATGCCAAAAAAAGAAGCAAAACGGTTTAATCTTTCTCCTATGGTACCAGATAATAACTCTGCACATGGGACGCAATTTACGGTTACTGTTGATTTTAAACACGGCATAACAACAGGAATTTCAGCGCATGACCGTACATTAGCTGTACGTAATCTTGCGAATTCAAATGCAAGTGCGGATGATTTTGTTCGTCCAGGGCATGTTTTTCCTTTAATTGCGCATGAAGGGGGAGTGCTCATGCGTTCAGGTCACACGGAGGCCGCTGTTGATTTATGTAAATTAGCTAATTTGCCGCCGGTTGGTGTTATCGGTGAGTTAGTTAATGATGATGGAAGCGTTAAACATGGCGATCAGATTATGAAATTTGCGCAAGAACATCGGTTGCATATTATAACGGTTGCAGATTTAATTGCTTACCGCCAACGTAAGGAAATATTGATCAAGCATGTTGGAGAAATGCCTATTGAAACATCTGTAGGTCCCGCTATTGTTCAAAGTTATCAACTCCCTTGGGAAGTCGTTCAGCATATTGCAATTGTTTTTGGTGATGTCCGTGAGGGTGAGAATATTCCTGTGCATTTACATCATGAAAACATTATAAGTGACGTTTTTTGTCAAACTTCAGATATTATGGTGATGATGCGGCGTATGATGGAAAAAGAAAAACGTGGCGTATTTATTTATTTGCGTGAAGGATCTGTTATACAATCAACTGTTGGTATTCAAAACATGACAAGAAACAGTTCAGAAAACCATGTGCAGGCGATTGAACGCGAAGAAGAATGGCGCAAAATTGGTTTAGGATCACAAATTTTAAAATATTTAGGAATAGGCTCTGTTATTGTTTATGCTTCTAAAGAGCATCATTATGTAGGTTTGGAAGGTTTTGGAGTTCGTATATCCAGAACAGATATTTTTTGAGGTTCATATGAAAAAAGAGATACAAGAGGGGGATATTACGACCTTAAGCTTTGAGCAAGCGCTTAAGCAACTTGAAGTTATTGTCGAAAATTTGGAACGTGGCGATGTGCCTTTGGAACAATCCATTGATATTTATGAACGCGGTGAAGCGCTTAAAAAGCATTGTGAAAAACTCTTAAGAGTTGCTGAAGCTAAAGTTGAAAAAATCCAGCTTTCAGAAGAAGGTTCTCCAGAAGGAGTGGAACCACTTGATGCTAAATAATTTAAATCTTTTTGGATATTTATTGTGGGACTTAAGAGAAGCAATAACCTTAGTTTATAAATAGAAAGTTTTATTGATTTCTTTTTTATAAAATAAGTTAAAAATGAGGAAATTATAGCTCATCTCAAATAGAAAAGAGCATTTTTCAGTAAAAAAGATGCAAAACTGTAAATAAAAGAGTAGAGAAGATATATTTTTATCATTGTGTTTTCTTGAGTTAAGATAATAGAAAGGATTTTTTTTGTCTCAGGTCTTAACACCATTGCTTGACCGTGTTTGTTTTCCGCAAGATTTGCGGGCATTGCCTGAGTCTGATTTGGTACAGTTGGCTGATGAGTTGCGGACCGCAACAATTGATGCGGTTTCTGTAACAGGTGGTCATCTTGGGGCAGGACTTGGTGTTGTTGAGCTCACTGTTGCATTACATTATATTTTTAATACACCAGAGGATAGGATTATTTGGGATGTTGGTCATCAAACCTATCCACACAAGATTTTAACGGGGCGTAGAGAAAAAATTCGCACATTACGTCAAGAGGGCGGATTATCGGGTTTTACAAAACGTTCAGAAAGTGTGTATGATCCATTTGGAGCGGGGCATTCGTCTACTTCTATTTCAGCGGGGCTTGGTATGGCGGTGGCAAGTGCTTTGAAAGCAGAGACAAGACGCAATATCATAACTGTCATTGGTGATGGTGCAATGTCTGCGGGCATGGCTTATGAAGCAATGAACAACGCTGGTGCTTTGAATGCACGCTTGATTGTTGTTCTTAATGATAACGATATGTCTATAGCACCACCTACAGGTGCTATGAGTGCACATCTTGCACGATTAGTGTCTCGTCCTTCTTATCGTCATTTGCGTGAACGCGTAAAGATGTTGAGCGAAAAATTGCCAAAGTTTTTTTTGGATAAAGCCCGTCGTTCAGAGGAATTTGCGCGTGGACTTTTGGTTGGGGGAACTTTATTTGATGAGCTTGGCTTTTATTATGTTGGACCCATAGATGGGCACAATTTGGGGCATTTATTGCCTGTTTTTAAAAATGTTCGTGAATATCCTAATGGTCCTGTTTTGGTGCATGTTGTAACCCATAAGGGAAAGGGATATCCACCTGCAGAGGCCTCGTCTGATAAATATCATGGTGTTAATCGTTTTGATGTCACGACAGGAAAACAGGTAAAAGCATCAAGTAATATTCTACCCTATACCAAGGTATTTTCTAAAGCTTTAATAGAAGAAGCTCGCCATGATGATAAGATTGTTGGCATAACAGCAGCGATGCCAACAGGAACAGGCCTTGATTCTTTTGCGAAAAAATTTCCTGAAAAAATGTTTGATGTTGGTATCGCTGAGCAACATGCCGTAACTTTTGCGGCAGGACTTGCTTGTGAAGGGTATAAGCCTTTTGTTGCAATTTATTCTACTTTTTTACAGCGTGCTTATGATCAAATTATTCATGATGTATCAATTCAAAAATTACCGGTACGTTTTGCTATTGACCGAGCAGGTTTTGTGGGGGCAGATGGTGCAACACATGCTGGAAGTTTTGATATTGTTTTTTTGGCCACTCTTCCTGACTTTGTTGTTATGGCACCTTCTGATGAGCTTGAACTGATGCATATGGTGCGTACAGCTGCAGCTTATGATCAGGGACCAATTTCTTTTCGTTATCCGCGTGGTGAGGGGATTGGTATAGATTTACCGCAACGTGGTGAGTTATTAGAAATTGGAAAAGGGCGCGTTCTGCGTGAAGGAAATAGAATCGCTTTGGTTTGTTTTGGAACGCGGATGTCAGAAGTGTTGCAAGCTGCTGATGCGTTGGAGGCTGAAGGATTGTCTACAACGGTTGCAGATGCACGGTTTGCAAAACCTTTAGATAAGGATTTGATGCGTCGTTTGGCACGTGAGCATGAGGTATTGGTGATAATTGAAGAAGGGGCAATCGGTGGATTTGGAGCGCACATATTACAATTTTTAGCGCAAGAAGGGCTCTTAGAGCATGGTTTGAAAGTTCGTACACTAAAATTTCCTGATGAATATTTGAATCATGGTTCACCAGAAAAAGTTCTTTCACGTGTCGGACTTGACGCTATGGGTATTTTAAGCACGGTTTTTGCTGTTTTGGGACGCGAGATTCGAGCAGGATAGAAAATTCGAGTATGAGATGGCTTCCAGAAAAAGACTCGATATTTTTTTAGTTGAAAAAAACTTTTTTACGACACGTTCACGCGCACGTGATGCAATTATGCGCCAAACTGTTAAAGTTAACGGAGAAATCGTTTTTAAAGCTGGGCAAATCGTTTTTGATGATGCAGAGATTACCGTTTGTGATCCAGCGCAGAATTATGTTTCTCGGGCAGCGTTAAAATTGATTGCTGCACTTGATGCATTTCCAATTGTAACGGACAAAGTGACAGCCATTGATGTTGGTGCATCAACAGGTGGTTTTACGCAAGTTCTCTTAGAGCGTGGAGCAGATCATGTCATTGCCGTTGATGTTGGGCATCATCAATTTGATAAACGTTTATTGGGCAACAGTGCTATAACGTTATTAGAAGGCTTGAATGTCAGAGCTTTTAAACAGGAACATTTAGGTGGGCGAGAAATTGATCTTATCGTTTCAGATGTTAGCTTTATTTCTCTCAAACTTGCATTGCCTCCTGTTTTGTCTTTAGCCAAGAAGGGTGCTCAAGCTGTTTTACTGGTAAAGCCTCAGTTTGAGGTTGGTCATAAACACTTTAGTAAGGGAGGAATATTAAGTCCATCAAGTGCTAAAGAAACTGCTGAGGCGCTTTTTGTTTGGTTAAATACACAAACAGGGTGGAGTGCAAAAGATTTAATTTCTTCCCCTATTACAGGTGGTGATGGCAACATGGAATATTTACTATTTGGAGAAAAACAAGAGTGAATGACAATGTCATAATCGATCATATCGGAGCAAATGGTTATGGTGCTGCTAAGACGTCTCACGGCTTCGTTTATGTTCCTTTTACTTTACCAGGAGAGTGTGCTGAAATTACTGTTCATGGAAAATATGCAACATATATAACATTAAAAGAAAAATCATCAGAACGCATTGATACTCTTTGTCAGCATTTTGGAGAATGTGGAGGGTGTACTCTTCAGCATTGGCATATGGATGCTTATCGCGTATGGAAACAACAATTGGTTGTTGAGGCGCTTAAAAAGTATGGACTTAATAATGTTGTTGCGCCTTTAATAGAATGTAAACCTTATAGCCGACGGCGGATTACTCTAACAGCTTCCATGACCCCACAGGGGCAAAAAGTTGGTTTTAACCGTTATCTCTCTCATGAGATTGTAGCTCTTGAGGAATGTCCAGTAAGCCGTCCAGAGCTTATTTCTCAGTTGCATAATATCAGAGAGCTCTGTGCTTTTCTAAAGAGCTCTGCCAAACGGTTTCATGTTACGATAACATGTGTTGAAAATGGTTTAGATGTTGCTTTAAGCGGTTGCATTATACAGCATGAATCACTTCGTCAGAAAATGATCAGTGCTGCTCTTTCATATGGGATTATACGTTTATCTGTTGACGGTGAAGTTTTGGTTGAACGAGAAAAACCAGAGATTTACTTTGGAGATATCCGTGTTGAATTTCCTTCTGGTGGTTTTCTGCAAGCAACTTGTGAAGCTGAAAATATAATGGGCAATATTATTTTGACTCATTTAAAAAAAGCAAAGAATGCTGTTGATTTGTTTTCAGGGGTAGGAACATTTACCTTGCGTATGGCAAAAAAGATGAATGTTCATGCAGTAGAAAATAATGAAGATGCATTAAGAAATCTAAATACAGCAGCACGTTTTGCGACTGGTTTAAAAACGGTCACTTGTGAAAAACGTGATCTTTTCCGACATCCCCTTTCTGTAAAGGAACTTGAATGTTTTGAGAGTGTTGTTTTTGATCCTCCCCGTGCTGGTGCAGAGCAACAAGTACGTGAATTAGCGAAGACAACAGTATCACGTATTGTGGCAATTTCTTGTAATCCTACTACATTTGCTCGTGATTTATCTCTTCTTGTTTCAGGGGGGTATACAGTAGAAAAAATCATACCGATTGATCAATTTTTATGGTCACCACATGTCGAAATTGTTGCTGTTTTGAGCAAAAAGAAAAAAAAGAAAGGTTGGAAACTTTAGCCTAAAATTTTTTTAATGCTATGAAGATTTTTTAAAAGTTGACCTGTGTATTATTATAAAATCTCTCCAAAATTTATCTATAATAATAACCTTTTTCTCGTTGAATTAAGAGCACTGAATGTAGAAAGTGTTTTTTCTTTTAAGCTTTTTTATTATGAAATATAAAAGACAAGTGACCCCACACAAAAGACTAATGTATTACGAAGAAGATGTGTCTGAATAAGCCTGTGCCGTCGTTATATTTGCCATCCCCTAATGTTTCTTAAAACTCTTGGTACTTGAGACGGACCATAAGAGAAATCTTTAGTCCTTTCTTGTACAGTTTTTATCCATATAACTCTCCCCGCCTGTAACGTATAAACGAATGATTTTGATTGATCTAACAGACACAGATTAAAATGAGAAAATCTTACGGGAATCAAGGTTCTAATACAATATGAATAACGCTAGATTATCTTTATAAATCAATTCATTGTATCCTCTCCCTCACAAAGTGGTCGTAATAGACGAGAAGGAGGCAATACTGGGACGGAATGAGCAAGCTTATTCCTCTATAAGCGCAGTTCCACCGATTGTCATATTATTGATTCGAAGATGAGGTTGACCAACACCAACAGGGACATTTTGCCCTGCTTTTCCGCACATACCAATACCATTATCTAGTTTACTATCATTACCAATCATTGTGATACGTTTCATAGCATCCGGTCCATTTCCAATAAGAGTTGCACCTTTGATTGGTGCACAAATTTTACCATTTTCTACTCGGTATGCTTCAGTACATTCAAAGACGAATTTTCCGGAAGTAATATCAACTTGTCCTCCACCAAATGAAACAGCATAGATACCACTTTTAAGTGAAGAAAGGATTTCTTCAGGTGTTTTATCTCCTCCTAGCATGATTGTATTGGTCATTCGTGGCATTGGTGCATAAGCATAAGATTCACGCCGTCCATTTCCAGTTGATTTACCTCCCATAAGCCGTGCATTAAGCCTGTCTTGCATAAAACCAACGAGTTTTCCATCTTCAATGAGAACGTTATATCCTGAAGGGGTCCCCTCATCATCGACAGTGAGAGAGCCACGGCATTGTGGAATTGTTCCATCATCAACAACTGTAACACCTTTTGCTGCAACTTGTTGTCCTAAAAGTCCAGCAAAAGCGGATGTTTTTTTACGGTTAAAGTCACCTTCTAAACCATGACCTACGGCTTCATGGAGCATAACACCAGGCCATCCGTTCGCTAAGACAACATCAAAAGATCCAGCAGGTGCTGCTTCTGCTTCTAAATTTGTTAAAGCCATACGTAAGGCTTCATCCGCGGCTTTTTTCCAATTGTCTTCATGAATAAATTGGTTAAATGCTTGTCTCCCTCCACATCCATAAAAACCATTTTCACGACGATTGCCTTCAGCTGCGACCACAGATATAGAAAGTCGCACAAGGGGACGAATATCACGAACAAAATAACCATCTGCACGTAAAATTTCAACATGTTGTAGCGAGCCGGAAAGAGAAACAGTCACCTGATGCAATTTATCATTTTTAGCACGTAAATAGGCATCAATTTTTTGCAAAAGAGCACTTTTTTCTTCAAATGATGGAGCATCAAGGGGATTATGCGGTTGATAAAGCCTTTTGTTTGTTTGTTGAGGTGCTATGCTATAAGTCCCTGCATGATTATTATAGGTAACAGCTTTAGCAGCTTCACTGGCACGTTTGAGTGCAGCAGCTGATAACTCACTAGAGTGAGCATATCCAGTAGCCTCTCCAGCAACAACGCGTAGTCCAAATCCCATATCTTGATGAAATGAGCCGTTTTTAAGCTGTCCATTATCAAATAAAAGAGCTTCGCTTTCTATATACTCAAGGTAAAGCTCACCATCATCAGCATGATGAAGTGTTTCCTGTATAAGTGATTGCACTTTAGAGGAAGCAATATCAAAATGATCAATCAGCGATTTCATAAGAATTATCCTATTTTTATGGGTGCTTCGAAGATTTTTATCAATCTAATTTTAAGAATCTTTCAAAATATACGATGAGATTTTGATTGTTTAAAATGTATTGATTTCATTCATGTCGGTAAGGTTGCATAGGCGTCACCAAGACCATGAAGGTCAACAAAACCTCCAATCCCTTGTTCAGGAGTTGTAAAGATAAAATAGGTTGCCATTTTTCCTTTTAAAAAGAGCTGCAATATGTCTTCTTTAAGAAAGGCTTCAGCAACACAATTATCACCAAGACAACGACGATATTCCATTCTGCCCATATTTTTATCGTCAATTTTAATTCCAACGCCAGGACGTAATTCAACGCGAATCGGAACAAAAACACGCATCAAAGCACCTTGCTTTTGAGGAAGTTTATAAAATGTAACGCGCAAGGTAATATCTTGACGCCCTTGTGTGTGAACGTTTTGTACAACTTCACACTGCATGTTAGGTGTACCTGGTGGTAGAGAACACACTTTTGTCCATGCACCATAGGTTTGCGGAGCAGGGACATCTTGTGCATAGGGTGTTTGTGCAAATGCATGACTGATAAAACTACTATAAAGTGTGTAAAGAACAGCACCAATAAAAAAAGTTTTTTTGAGTAATTTATAAAGTATCACAGAAAATCCTATCCGACTCAATACCCACAACCATGCATAGATTTACATAAGAAAATGAATTCCCCATAAAAAACTATAACACAAAATCAGTATTTACCCAAATATATTAATTCATATGATATGTTTTTATGATACATTTGTAATGTGGATAGAACGTTGATTGAAAAAATGTATTTTTATTGCCAATATTTCCATTTACTTTTAGGGGAGACGTGCGAAAGAGATATTTCATATTTTCTCAAAAATACGATTGGTCTTAATTGGTCATTTCCATACGCTAGATAATATTTGTCAGGTAATATTGGGTTTGTGAATGACAAAAATGGAAAAGGGCTTTGAGTGGAATGTCAGTTTCAGAAGAGTTATTGGTTGTGAATGGTAAATCAACGCCACCAAAATCCGGTATTGGTGATTATATTACATTATTAAAGCCACGTGTTATGTCTCTTGTGGTCTTTACGGCTCTGGTTGGTTTGCTTGTATCGCCTGTTCCTATCAATCCGTGGTATGGTTTTTTAGCAATTTTATGTATTGCTGCTGGTGGCGGTGGTGCGGGAGCACTGAACATGTGGTATGATGCTGACATTGATGCTGTGATGGAACGGACTAAAAAGCGTCCTATTCCCATGGGTAAAATCAGCTCCCAAAAGGCTTTTATTTTTGGCATGGTTCTTTCTATGCTCTCGGTATTGGTTATGGGGAGCTTCATTAATTGGTTTGCGGCATTTTTTCTTGCGTTTACGATTTTCTTTTATGTCGTTATCTATACAATTTGGTTAAAGCGTATCACACCACAAAATATTGTTATTGGTGGTGCTTCTGGGGCTTTTCCACCAATGATTGGATGGGCCGTGACAACAGGGACAGTGAGTATTGATAGCTTTTTATTATTTTTAATCATTTTTATGTGGACCCCCCCTCACTTTTGGGCTCTTTCTTTATTTTCATCTCTTGATTATGAGGCAGCAGGTATCCCTATGATGCCTAATGTACGAGGTGAACATTCAACAAAAAAACAGATTTTATTTTATACTATTTTGATGACATTGTGTGCTGCTGCTCCTTGCTTTACTGGTCTTGGCGGAATTTTTTATGGTATTTTTTCAACAATTTTAAGCATTATCTTTATTTATTTTGCCTATCGTTTATGGAAAGCTGATACACATAATGAAACTATTTTGATGGCCAAAAAAACGTTTTTCTTTTCGTTACTTTATTTGGCAGCTATCTTTGGAATTCTTTTGATTGAATCTCTTGTTTGGTATTTTATTGCTCTTTAGTTGCGTAAAATGAAAGAACAAATTTTAAAAGAGCTTTTCTTCAAGAAAATGCTGTAAGAGAACACGATAGAGTGTGTTCTTATGCAAAAGATGATATTGCACGTTTTTTTACATTGTTTATTCATGTATAATAATAGGTTGTTTGAATATATAGCTAAAACTATAGAGATTAAGGATGATTTATGTCTGGACTTCCCCCTTTAACGATACGTCTTTGTGGTCCACGTGGATTTTGTGCAGGGGTTGATCGTGCTATCCAGATTGTTCTGCTTGCATTAAAAAAGTATGGTGTTCCAGTATATGTTCGTCATGAAATTGTACACAACCGCTACGTGGTTGAGGGATTACAGCAACGGGGTGCTGTTTTTGTCGAAGAACTTAATGAGATTCCAGAAGAACATCGCAATCAACCAGTTGTTTTTTCTGCTCATGGTGTACCAAAATCTGTTTCAGAAGAAGCACGATGCTATAATTTGTTTTATCTCGACGCAACATGTCCGTTGGTCTCGAAAGTTCATAAACAAGCGATACGACATCAACGTCATGGTCGTCATGTTATATTGATTGGTCATGCTGGTCATCCTGAGGTGATAGGGACAATGGGACAGCTTGAAGAAGGGGTTGTGACGCTTATTGAAACGATAGAAGATGCTTTGCATTATCAACCCAATGATCCAGATAAATTAGGATTTGTTACACAAACAACGCTTTCTGTTGAAGATACTGCAGGAATTATCGATATATTACAACAACGTTTTCCTACATTAGAAGCCCCAGCGGCTGAATCAATTTGCTATGCTACAACGAATCGACAAGATGCGGTTAAAGCTGCGGCAAAGGGGAGTGATTTGTTTTTGATTGTTGGAGCACCAAACTCTTCTAATTCACGACGTTTAGTAGAGGTTGCCGAAAAGTCTGGTGCGCGACAAGCTATTTTAGTTCAGCGCGCTGATGAAATTAATTTTGAAAACCTAAAATCTCTTTCTATTGTCAGTCTTTCAGCAGGGGCTTCGGCTCCTGAAATTATTATTGATGAAATTATTTCAGCATTTCGTGAGCGTTATGATGTCACAATAGAATTAGCTGAAACAGCGGTAGAAACGGAAAAATTTTTAGTGAGTCGCGAATTACGTGACGTCATTTTAACGTCTCAAGATATGGCTTTCGTCAATGGTCAAGCAAATAATGCAAAAAATGAAAATCAGAATACAGACGTGTCTACAACGAAAGCAGAATAATGGCCGTTTATACAGATATTCACCCAAATGATTTAAAAGTGTTTTTAACACGTTATGCAATAGGATCACTTTTGTCTTATCAAGGTATAGAAGAGGGGATTGAAAATTCTAATTTTATGTTAGAGACAACACAAGGGCGATTTATTTTAACACTTTATGAAAAGCGCATTTCAAAAGATGATTTACCTTTTTTTTGTCGCTTGATGCAGCATTTAGGACAACGTGGAATTCCTTGTCCTCAACCTGTTATTCAAAATGATGGAATGATGATCCGTGAATTAGCAGGACGTCCTGCTGCTATTATTACTTTTCTGGAAGGAGAGTGGATCCGCCAGCCCAACATAGATCATTGTGGCGAAGTGGGGACGGGGTTAGCACAATTGCATTTAGCAGGACAGGATTTTACACTCAGTCGTAAAAATACTCTTTCTGTTATGGATTGGCAGGTATTGTGGCAACGTTGTCAAACCAAAGAAGAGGCATTGTTAAAAGAATTTGGACAAAAAATTGAGTTGGAATTGGCTTTTTTACAGGAAAATTGGCCGTTCAATTTACCAATAGGCATTATTCATGCAGATTTATTTAATGATAACGTTTTTTTTGTGAATCATCGTCTTTCTGGGATGATAGATTTCTATTTTGCTTGTAATGACTTTTTTGCTTATGATTTAGCGATCTGTTTAAATGCTTGGTGCTTTGAGCCTGATCATTCCTATAATCTTACCAAAGCACGTAAGTTATTGGAAAATTATCAAAAAATAAGACCATTGATCCCTTTAGAATTGGACAAGATGGTTTTATTAGCTCGTGGTGCGTCTCTACGTTTCTTACTCACACGTCTATATGATTGGTTTAATACACCGCCTAATAGCTTTGTTATTAAGAAAGATCCATGGGAGTATTGGCACAAGCTTTGTTTTTTCAGTAATGTAAATTCGCTAAGTGAATTAGGTTTTTAAATTTTATGGCAACTCAACAAAAAGTCGTTGAAATTTATACAGATGGTGCTTGCTCAGGGAATCCTGGAATTGGAGGGTGGGGGGCAATTTTACGTTGGAATGGTCATGAACGGGAGCTTTATGGCGGTAAGGTCCATACGACAAACAATCAAATGGAACTCATGGCGGCAATTTGTGCATTAAAGGTGCTTAAAGAGCCCTGTTTGGTCGATCTTTATACAGACTCAATTTATGTACGTAACGGTATATCTAAGTGGATTGAAGATTGGAAAAAGAATAATTGGCGCACCGCATCAAAAAATCCTGTTAAAAATATGGAGCTATGGCAAGCTCTTGAGGATGCTAGTTCTTGTCATACAGTTAGATGGCACTGGGTAAAAGGGCATGCGGGACATCCAGAAAATGAACGCGCAGATGCCCTTGCTCGCAAAGCAATTACTCAATATCGTGAAAATGGACGTTTTCCAGCATAATTGCTGTTTGAGAGCTTTTTCTTTTATCACGGAGACGCAAGAGGGGTTGGCTGCGTATGGAATATGAATGTTCCACTTAAGGCGTGATCTTTAAAAGAAACTGTATAAAAAATTTTTTGGTTTATTTCTTCTGGTGCGAAATAGAGTGGAGCACTAAAGAGTGTATATTCTGCGTTATCACTGACTTTTCTTGCTGCTCCAATTTGCATTTCTCCTCCATCTAAAAAGAGAGAGGAAGGAGTGGTTTTGTTATTACTTTGTATTTTTATAAGAAGGGTACTGTTATTTTTTTCGGCACTTATTTTTAGTGCATTCTGCGCCATGCGTGGCAAAGAATCTTGCGCCTTTTTTAAGAAGGAAGCAGGAAGCTGTTTATTTTTAAGAGCAGATGGCGAAAAATCAAAGTTAACAGTAAATGGAAGACAGATTTTGTGACATAATCCAAGAGTGAAAGCACCACTTAAATTTTTGCTTGAACTAGAAAGATTGAAGGGCAATATTACTTTATCTTTATAACCTAATGACCAATCATTTTCTGTTTCAAAAAGCTGTGGAGTAGGATAAAAGATTTCATAAGAAATCTGTTGGTTGAAATTAAAAAATGGTGCCATGCCAGAATTACCTGGATTACGCCAGTAAGTTTTCCATCCTGGTTTAAGCTCAATTTCAATAATGCCTTCTCTTATTCCAGAAAAAGAAGGTTCAGTGATCGCTAATCGGATACGACCACCATCTGATTCATACCAAGATGTTGCGAAAAGCTGGAGTTTTTGTTCTGTTTGAGCATTTACAGGAATGTTAAGTAATTCTAAAACTATGAATGTTAAGCTTAAAGTAACTAAAAGCTTTTTATAAAAGAAAGTTGCGATATTTTGTAAATTTGTAAATATATAACTTTTTTTCATTGGAGTTTTATTTTCCTAGTGTGCTAAATGAACAAACTTTTATCATGTAAATTATGGAGAATAACAGATTAATGAAGCGGTGTAATGGCTTTTTAGGTGGACAATTACTCATAGCAATGCCTGGGATGAATGACAAACGCTTTATTCGTTCTGTTATTTATATTTGTGCGCATTCTGATGCCGGTGCGATGGGCATCATTCTCAATCAATTGCATCATATTGATTTTCCAGAGCTTTTGCTTCACTTAGGAATCATAGACAGTGGCCAAAAAAAAAGTCTTTCTGAACCAATAAAACAGTTTCCAGTTCGCTATGGTGGTCCTGTTGATACTTCGCGTGGTTTTGTTCTTCATTCAGATGATTATGCTTGTGAAGAAACTGTTTTTATTGCAGATAAGGTCTGTTTTACTGCGACAATTGATATATTAAAAGCGATCAGTTGCGAACAAGGTCCGCAACATGCACTGGTCGCATTAGGCTATGCTGGATGGAAAGCGGGGCAACTTGAGGCAGAAATTTCTACAAATGGGTGGCTAATCAGTTCTACATCACCTAGTTTTCTTTTTGAAAGCGATTTAAGCTGCAAATATGATAAAAGTTTAACACGCATGGGTATCGATCCAACTTATCTTGCTTCTGAAATGGGACACGCGTAGAGTTTTTTTTAAGCTTTTTAACTTTACACGTTATTTTATCCCTTATGTTTTTATTTTATAAGGGAAATGGCTCTGAACGAGCGTAATTAATTCTTCTATGGCAATCGGTTTTGTCACAAGTGTACTTTGAACATATTTACAGCCTTCTTGACGGAGGAAGATTGCTTCTTTTTCATTTTCAACACCTTCTGCGATAATTTGCAAATTAAGATCTGTTGCCATATTAATGATAGACTTTAGAACAATTTTTTTCTTAAGAGAGTCGATTGAGATAAGTGAACGATCAAGTTTAACCATATCAAATGGATAACGTACGAGATAGGTCAGAGACGAATAACCTGTTCCAAAATTATCGAGTGCGAGATTCATTCCAAGTGTTTTAATTTGTTCAAGAAAGTGCGCTGATTGTTCAGGATTATTTCTTAAGACAAATTCAGATATTTCAATCATCAGACGCCCTTTGTGGAGCGGATGGCGAAGCAAAGCGGCACGCAATTGACTGATAAAACGAGGATGAATCATTTCTGCGCTTGGTAAATTAATTGAAATAAAGAAAGATTGTTGGGAAAACTTTTCTTGTACATTTATAAGATCAATAATGGCATTATCGATGATAAATTGTGACAAATCCATAACAATTTGTTCATTTTCTACGATTTTTATGAAATCAGAGACATTTAAATTTCCATAAGTGGGATGATGCCATTCTACAATTGTTTCAAAACCAATAATATGTCCGTCTGATAAATTAAGAATAGGATGGTAGAGGATTTTCATCTCATTACGTTTTATGGCATAATGAACATCTTTCTCCAGAGTATTATGTTCGAGACCCAAAGTGCGAAAATTAGGACGAAAAGGTTCAATATGGTTCCCACCCATTTGCTTTGCGCGAATCATCGCTAACTCACTATCATTAAAAATATCTTTAGCCGTCGATCGGCTTTCACTCCATGTAACCAATCCGATAGAGGTTGAAAGGATTATTTTATTTTCTGAAAGTGAAATAGGTGCTGAAATTGTTTTGTGCAAATGATCTGCAAATGCTGCAATTTTTTGTGGTTCGGTTTCACTGAGTAAAATAATTGCAAAGCGGTCTGCTGAAAGACGCGATAAGGTGTCTTGAAAGTTAATGAGACGATTTAAACGACGTGCGATTATAAGCAGTACAGTATCCCCAACTGCTATGCCTAATTTGCGATTAATTTGGCGAAAATTGTCAAAATCAATCATAAAGACAGTCGGTCTAATTTTGATATTTGCTTTCGCTAAAGAGGTATAATTTTGTAGTCTATCAAAGAAAATTTGTTGGTTAGGAAGTCCAGTTAAGCTATCGTGGATTGCATCATGCAATAAGCGTTCTTCGGATTTTTTATGGTTAGTAATATTGACAATGGTTCCAATAACACGTGTGATTTTTCCATCTTTTTGCATAGCCGGACGTGCACGAAGAGAAAACCAATGATAATAACCACCACCGGAAGAAAGCCGAAAAATTTGATCAATGCGCCCTTTTTTATTTTTAAGAATGATATCCAATACGGCTTGAAAGCGTTCACGATCATCATGGTGCAAGGCTGAAATCCAGTTGCGCATAGGTCCATTGAGGTTATGAATTTCAGTACCAAAAAGGGTTGCCATGTTTGGATGTACAACAATACGGTCACGCTCAATATTCCAATCCCAAATAATATTTCCAGCTCCCTTTGCTGCGAGTACTTGTTGTTCAAGGTCGGAAAATATTCCTTCATGGAAAGCATCATTAGAAAAAGTTTGTTGCAGGACAGTAAAGCTTATGAGAAGAACAATGAGCACTAATCCCCCCGCTAATGCTGGCTGGATAATATCATTGTTTAAATGTCCAGCTATGCAGGCATAGGCTCCAACGCACCAAAAGCTAACGAGCAACCATGTTGGAATAAGCATAATGGCGCGGTCATAGCTTCTGATTGAGAAATAGATGATTAATATTATACCAAGCACAGCGGTAAGGCCAAAAGACAAACGCGCAATTCCAGCTGCTCTGATGGGATCATAAATAGCAAAGGCTCCTAGACTGCAAAACGCAATGGTCCAAGCGATAGCACCGTAACTAAAATGATAATGCCAGCGGTTAAGGCTGAGATAGGTAAAAAGAAAAATGAAGAGTGTAGCAGTAAGTGCTACTTCTGTACCAGCACGCCAGATTGGTTGGGTTGTGAGTGTAACTGCAAAGAATTTATTTAAAAAGTTGAAGTCAATACCAATATAAAAAAGCACTGCCCAAGCAACTGCCGCTGTTGCAGGAAACAGCCCTGTTCCACGGACGACGAAGAGAACAGTTAACAAAAGCGCTAAGAGACCTGATATCCCAAGAAGAATACCATGATAAAGCGTATAAGAATTAATTGCATCTTTATAAGCTTCAGGTTGCCATAAATAGATTTGTGGTAGATTTGCAGAGTTAAGTTCGGCCACAAATGTAATAACAGCACCAGGGTTAAGGGTAATACGAAAGATATCAGAGTTTGCACTAAGTTGACGATCGAGGGAAAAACCTTCGCTTGGCGTTATGGATTGAATCCTTGATGATCCAAGGTCTGGCCAAAAAAATCCAGAACGTGCCATGCGGTAATGGGGGGCAACGATGAGACGATCAACTTGTTCATCTGTTGGATTTGCAAGAGAAAAAACTGCCCAATTTCCGGAAAATTTTTCATTTTTTGCCTGCACTTCAATACGCCATACAATACCATCTGGTCCTGGTGCTGTACTTGTTTGAAAAATAGAGTTGTTTGTATGGTGAATTTCAATTGCTTTTGAGAGATCAAGAGCAGCATCTTGAGAAGAAATTTTAACTGGTTCAATTGCTTGTGCTGATGTAAGATGGACAAGAGAACTAACGACTACAATGAAAATGATGTCAATTATTTTACGCAAACTCTTCACAATGTCCCACTCTCAATATTTTAGGATGTTTAATTTTCATTTCGACTTTTGAGAAAAAACGTCCACCTTTTATAATTTATTTACATAATAAATTGTTATCACTTTTTCTTAAGTTATATGATTTTATATACAAATAGACCACACACCCATTTGCTTCAATGGAACCTGAAGCGAATGAAGTTTTATATTTTAAAAGGGCAAAGTTAAACCATGAATTTTCAGATTTCACGGATATACCTTCACTTATTAGAATCTTTATCACATGAAGTATGAATTGGGTAGTTTTGTACACCTCTTTGCCCAATATTTCCAAAACTTATTTAATGAGGAGAGCTTTTGTGGTAAATTTTATGATAAAATATGTGACGTTATTGTGATGCTGCTTTAAAAAGAAGTTTTTACTTTAGCTTGTATGAAAGAGTTGACGTTAAATCATCAAAATTTATGAGGGGGCCTACAGGTCCGACAGCAGTTAGTGTTGGAGTGGAGTTTGTAAAAAGACGATGTGCTAAATCAGTTAATCTTTTAGGAGTGATGAGATTGAGGCGTTCAATTGTTTCCGATATTGGAATTGGTCGACCATAAAGGAGTATTTGGCGAGCAATGAGATGTGCTTGACTAGAGGGATTTTCTTGTGACATTGTTAGATTTGCACGATATTGCGTTTGTGCTCGTTGCAGTTCGTTGGCGTGAATATTTTTGCTGACCTTGGAAAGTTCATCAAGAATCACAGGAATAAGTTCTTTGAGCCCTTCTTGTCCGGTAGCTGCGTGAACACCAAAAAGCCCAGTATCTGAAAATCCCCAATGAAAAGCATAAATAGAATAGCATAATCCACGTTTCTCTCTTACCTCTTGAAAAAGACGTGAAGACATACCACCACCAAGAATGATTGAAAGAATTTGGGCCGCATAAAAATCACGCGCGTGATAAGCACGCCCTTCAAACCCTAGAACAACTTGTGTATCCATTAAATCGCGATATTCACGAAAGTCGCCACCGACATAATTTGCAAGATTAGTAAGAGGTGCGGTTGAATGGGAGCGAAAAGTACCAAGACGACTTTCAACTTCTCGCAAGAAACTTTCGTGCTTTACAGCTCCTGCAGCAACGACAATCATACGATCTGCACTATATTGTTTATTGATGAAATCATGGAGATCAGTAGATGTAAATGATTGAATAGTTTTAGCTGTTCCTAAAATAGAGCGTCCAAGGGATTGATGACGAAAGGCTGTTTCTGTAAAGTGATCAAAAACAATATCATCAGGAGTGTCATGGGCAGCACCAATTTCCTGAAAGATTACTTGTTTTTCTCGTTCTAGTTCATCGTCGTCAAATTTTGAATGCATTAAAATATCGGCTAAAATGTCTATAGCAAGTGGGATATCGCTTTTAAGTACACGTGCAAAGTAAGCTGTTGTTTCAATATTGGTTGTAGCATTGATTTCACCGCCAACATCTTCAATATCGGTTGCAATTTGAAAAGCAGTACGGTTTTCGGTTCCTTTAAAAGCCATATGCTCAAGAAGATGAGCAATACCATGCTGTGTGGAGGTTTCATTGCGTGAGCCCACTTTAACCCATATTCCGAGGGCAACACTATCAATTTGTTGCATTGTATGTGTGGCGATAGTCAAACCATTATTTAGGCGACAGATATCTACATCCATGTATTTACAACTCCATTAAATAAGCTAAATACCTCATTGTAAGGGTATCAGAATCTTCTTGATTTAAATTAATGCAGCTAACTTTAATAAGATGCACGCGATTTTAAAGAAATATAATCTTTTACTATTTTTTCATCATTAGCAAGATTTATAAAATGTTCTTCGTGTTTCATTACATCATTGAGATGAGATGGCCATGGAGCATGAAGGCCACAAGCGCTTTTAATAGTATCAGGAAATTTAGCTGGATGAGCCGTGGCAAGAACGATCATTGGAATATGCGGTTTTTTGTTTTCACGCGCTACTTGAAGAGCGACCGCTGTATGTGGATCAACAAGATAGCCACTTTCCTTATAGACACTATCAATTTTTTGAGCTGTTGCAGCCATGTTGCTTTTCCCAGCGGAAAATAGGGAACGAATATTTTTGAGTTGCTTTTCATCAAGAGTAAAGAGACCCGTTTTTTTCAAGTTTTCCATTGCATTGCGAATCCACATTGGATCACGATTGCCACTTTCAAAGAGCAAACGTTCAAAATTAGAAGAGACCTGAATATCCATAGAAGGTGATGTTGTATGGACTATTGGTTTTGTTTTGTAAGTACCACTGGTCAATGTACGTACAAGGATGTCGTTATCATTCGTTGCGATGACCAGTTGAGCAATGGGTAATCCCATACGGGCTGCGACATAACCTGCAAAAATATCACCAAAATTTCCAGTAGGAACAGTAAATGAAACAGCTCTATCAGGTGCTCCTAAGGAAAGAGCTGATGAAAAATAGTAAACAATTTGCGCCATGATACGCGCCCAATTTATAGAATTAACACCTGAAAGCGCTGTTTTTTTACGAAAATTATGATCATTAAACATTGCTTTGACAAGAGCTTGGCAATCATCAAAATTTCCTTCAATGGCAATGGCATGAACATTGGAACATTGATTGGTTGTCATTTGCCGTTGTTGAACAGGCGATACACGTCCTTTAGGAAATAAAATAAAAATATCTGAGTGTTCTTTTCCAGCAAAAGCTTGTATCGCAGCTCCTCCTGTATCACCTGATGTTGCAGCAATAATCGTTGCACATCTATTTTTTTCAGTCAAAACATAATCCATCAGTCGAGAAAGAAACTGCATTGCTACATCTTTAAAAGCTAAAGTAGGACCATGAAAGAGTTCAAGGATAAATTCATCTGCTCCAGTTTGTCGTAACGGACAGATTGCTGGATGGTGAAAGGTTGCATAAGATTCAGCGATCATATTTTCAAAAGCTGTATATTCGATTTCGTTATTCACAAAGGGCCACAGAATAGTTTTAGCAATTGTTGTATAGGACTGACCACGAAGTGCTCGTAACGCATCAAATGATAATTGCGGAAATTTATCTGGAAGATAAAGCCCACCATCACTCGCCAACCCTGTCATGATTGTTTCCGTAAAGCTTAAAGCAGGAGCTTCACCTCTCGTGCTGATATATTCCATAAGTCTTATCCTTTTTTTATTTCTGGCAAATTGGTGAAGTTATTTATTTCACGTTTTTCATAATATTTAAATTATTAAATGGATAGAGCTTCTTTTCTTCTTTTTAACTCAATAATGAAAGGAAATAGCCTTAAGCATTTTTATTTTGAGATATAAACGCCAAATGTTCACAGAAAATCTTTTACAGTCGAAAATTTTCTCTCTATTATTCATTCACTTAAATTTTACAACGTATCTTCATTTGTACACCTTCTTAAATAATACAATTAAATAGATAGAATGGCATTTACTGAAGAACTTTTGTATAAAACTCAATCATTTATAGTTATTTTATGCTCTTAATACTCTGTAACAATTAAATCTGCTGAACTGAATGTTAAAATGATACATCTCAAAACTCACATTGGAAGATTTATAAGGTAATTTTATGGCATTTCGTGCGCAAATCTATACTTTGAATAATCTTTTTTAGTTTAATTTATCACTTTGTATAATAATAGATATTATATTTGTGCTATACAGTATGGTAACCTAAAGTTTATCCATAGAAAACATACAACAGCCTGCTAAATGATGTGAAGCAGGCTGTAAAGTATTTTCATTTTAAATAGAAAAAAATAACTAAGTATCTTTGAATTATTTGCCTTTAATTTTTCCTATTGCCCATCCGATTATCGCACTAAATATGGACATAACAGATCCGGTCAAAAATCCAAACCCCAAAGCTCCCATTGTAGAAAAAACTCCTAGCGTAATGGGTTCAAATACTTTCTCAAATTTTCCTTCAAAGGCAGATTCACTTTTTGCTCTATGAGTGAAACTTGGGACATAAAGAGCAGCTATATCGATAGTTTTTTTCTTTCCTTGTTCTATTAGAGAGACAGTTTCCCATTGAGTATCATTTTTCAAATGATTGGCATGAACATTTATAACTTGTGAAAGCAAAAAAGCAACTGCTATAAAAATATTTAATACGTAAGTTTTCAATACTTTAATCATCATTTACCTCCAATACTTTTACTGTTGTTTTAGGATAAATTGATACATTGACAGAATTAGTGCCCATTGAGAGAAACAGAAGCATTTAAAGATTTCTTCATTCTTAATATGATAATTCATTAGTTTTTTTATCATTAAAAATAGATAAAAACAGAATGTATCTACAGTTTATCTTTTATATGAGAAGATCTTATGCTTATGAAATTTCAATTTTAACGAGATTTAAAATAGGATATTATTTTGCTGATTATCCATCCTAAAAACATACCTACCGTACTTGATGCATAACCAAGAGCCATCCCAATACCGAAAGTCCCGAGTGTAAGAGGTTCAACGATTTTTTCAAATTTTCCTTCGATGGTAATTTCATTTTTCATACCACGATTTAGATTTTGTGTATAGAGAGAAACCGTACTGATTGCATCCTTTCTGTTCTGTTCTGTTAAAGAAATAAAACTATTCTCACGATGAATATTGTTTTGCAAGTAGTTGGCATGTACACTTACAGTCTGTGAAATGTAAAAAACAGATATCATAGAAATAATTAACATATGATTGTTAAAAAATTTAATCATCATTTACCTCAAATACTTTATAGTATTCAGTATATATATATATATATATATATATATGTGTGTGTGTGTTTAAAATTATATTTTAGATTTTTGTATGTAATTTACAGAACTTATAGTTATAATAAGAGAAATATAAGCTTCATTATGTAATAAATTTATAATAATTAATAATAAAATAATGAATCTATATATTCTATATTTCTACAATATATTGAATTACTTGAACATCAATACTATGTCCTTTATCCAACTTATTATCGATCCTATAAAACTTATTGCATATCCAGCGTACAATAGTCCCATTCCTATAGTCATAGGCCCAACGACCTTTTCAAATTTTCCTTTACCTATTGTTCCATGTTCTGTTTGATAATTTACAGACGGAGCATAGAAAGCAGTCGTAGAAACTACATCGGATTTCGCATATTTTACTTGTTCCATTGGGAAAACAGAAAGTTCCTCTTTTGGAGTATCGTTTTTCAAATAGTTTGCATTAACATTTACAGTTTGTGAAATAAAAAAAGTGCTCGCTATAAAAATGCTTAAGATATAATTTTTAAATACTTTTACCATAACTTTACCTCAAATATTTTTAAGTTATATATGTAAGAAATATACATAATGTTTATGTATATCACACTATATACAAGTCATATAGTTCAATATGTATTTTTAGTCAATAATAAAAATACATATAAAAATATACCTATAATTTTTTTATAAACATTATTGTAAAAAAGTAACAGTAATAATTACAAATTATATTTTTAAAAACTTTATACAATATTTTATTATGTGTTATATATAAAACAACATATGGTTATCGTATAATTTTTATAAAACGATATTAATATATTTTTTAAATACATTTATAGATAATAAAATTGATCAAAATTTTTACATATTAAATATATAAAAATTTATTTATTATCGATAGTATAATAGAAAACATGAAAATTATGATGTAGTTATAAAAATATTATTAACAATTAAAATATGAAAGGACACGATAAAATTTTATTATTTATAGTATTTATTATAGATAGTCATTATTGTATAATGTGTGTTATATAGATATTATTTAAGTTATTATTCAATGGTTATTTAATTGCATCGTGATAGCAGAATAATAATTCTTAATTTACTATTAAATATATACATTTATCTTATAGATAATAATATGTTATAGATACTAAAAAATGTACAATTTTCTCATAGTATAAAGTAGAGCTCGAATTGGATAGAGATAAATGATATTATCTTTTTCTCGCCAATGTGAGCAGCATATTACTATGATGGAAGGCGGTGTATAGAAGAATATAATTTAGACATATTTATGAGTGCCGAAAGATCAGCATTAGATAATATTTTCAACACTTTCTTTTTTCCAAACTGAAAAGCCGCTTTTATTTTTAGAAAGTGGATTACTTTTGAAAAGATCTGATTTCATTGCTTATTTAAAAAGGCTATTAAGTGCTTTCGGAAAATTTTAAGCAACTATTGGTATCTCTGTAGCTTGTTTAACATGATTATATGTTTCATATTTATGTGCTTTTTTAAAGAAACCGTTCTCAAGGTACTCAAGCCTATTTTGCAATGATAGATATGATGATAAAGCCCCCATAATATAAAATTCTTAGGGCATCAGAATTTTTGACGTTTATAAAGAAGAAAGATGGCATTGCCATACACTTTTCTCGCTCCTAATGTTGCTATAATTTTTGCCTTTTGAGATGATTCATTAAAAGGCATTTTTATTTCTCTATTTATTTAATTCAACATATCCAGATTTGAAATGAGAGAATCTTACAATACTCGGTTTTTTTGCTTAATTTGAATAATGATAAATTATGATTATAAATCAATATATTGTCTGTAAATTACTTGGTATGAAATGTTTTTTATAAAAGGCACATCTTCATAAGAGTGTATTCTTTTTGTTTTTTGTAATCTTAGGGAGGTTGTACCAATTGATGCTGTTAAAATACTATTTAAGCAGCAAAGTAAATAAGCCTTCAACAAGTTTATGAGATTTGGATTGAGTAAATATAAGCCTTTGTAACTCAACAAGGACGCATTTGTCATTTTCAATAAAGTCTTGTATTCTATAGAATCCGCGAATTTTAATATTGTTTTCCATGATCAATATGCGCATCCCCTACAATTTTACCATAGTGTGTGATTTTTTTGATCAGATGAAAGAGGTTATCAATTTTCACATCTTATCGAGCAAGGCATCGTAATATTCCTTTGTTTGACAAATATAATAATTTATCAGGATGAGCTGCTGTGGTTGGGAGTGGGATATCGGATTTGAGATAGATAAGCAGGGTTTAATTTTTATGAGTTTGCACCCCTGTTTTTTGCTTTTTTTTAAGTACGTGCAATGGTTAACTGACTTATGATCTCAATGAGGTGCTATATTTTTCCTTCACATTGAGATGCAATCCACCCGTGTCGTGAATTACGCATTTATTGAAGTTATTATAAAAGGAGCAGCGAGAAGAGAAGGACATTTGAATAAAAATGCTTCTTACAAGAGTTTACAAATTGATATATTCAAGAGATTTTTTATAATAGATCTCGCCATACTGCCATTGCTTCTAAGACTTCTCCTAAATGAGCATGTTTTGCAATAACTGTTTCTGCACCAGCTTCTGCAAGTGCATTAGAGTGGCCAAGATAGCTATGTGATCCTCCCGTAAAGCCGATGACACGCATCCCTGCTGCTATGGCTGCGTGTACACCATGAAGTGAATCTTCTATAACGATAGTGTTTTGAGGATCTGCCTGTAATTGTTGTGCGGCAAAAAGAAAAACATCAGGGGCCGGTTTCGTTCTTTTTGTTCCAATTTCAGGTGCTGAAAATATTTTACCTTCAAAAAGGTCATAGAGATCAACCGTGGTGAGCATCTCTTTTATATCTACGCTTTTTGCATTAGAGCAGATACAGTAGGGATAGCGTGTTTGAATAATTTCTACAGCTTCTCTTACATCATCAATAGCCCGTAATTTAGTTTTTATTTGTGTACGAAAAATATTAGTCATTTGATCTATGAGATGAGCAGAAATAGGTTTTTCTGTTTCCTGTTCAACGTGTTTAAGAATATCGCGAAAGATAAGCCCTGCAAAACGCTCACTCAATTCTTCGGGTGATATTTCATATCCTGTTTGTTTGAGCAATTGAGATCCAATTTTTGCTGCAAGATATTCAGAGTCGACGAGAACTCCGTCACAATCAAAAATAATAAGATCTATCTGAGGCATAAGATATTCCTTTACATGTTACGAGATGGACAACTTTCATGAAAACGATATTGAGAGGATCTTATTTCATAAAAATACGCTTTGAAAATGATTCTTAATTCTTTTACGAAATAAAAGATATGGGAACAGTACATTGAAAAAAAGAAAAATAAGGTTTCATTCATATGAAAGTTTTTTTACTAAAAAAAACAAAAACAATTATCAATTTTGTAGAACTTTAACGATACGTTTACGCTATTTTGTAAATATGGATTGGTAATGCGGGCCTATAAACTATTTTGGTTGATTATAGGGCAAATTCAGTTAATTTTGTTGGGTTTTTCATGACAGTTATTCAGCTTCAAAAAGATTTCCTTCGTACTCCCTCACAAATGCCATGGCGCAATAAAATTTTTAAAGGAGATTGTGTTTCCGTTTTAGAAAAACTTCCAAAACATTCTGTTGATATGATTTTTGCGGATCCACCCTATAATTTGCAATTGGATGGAGCTTTATACCGTCCAGATCATTCGCTTGTTGATGCGGTTGATGATGCATGGGATCAGTTTGAGAGTTTTGCTGCTTATGATGCTTTTACCCATGCATGGTTGCTTGCTTGTCGTCGTGTATTAAAACCCAACGGAACACTTTGGGTTATCGGATCTTACCATAATATTTTTCGGGTTGGGACGGCATTACAAGATTTAGGTTTTTGGATGCTTAATGATATTATTTGGCGCAAGAATAATCCGATGCCTAATTTTCGAGGGCGCCGTTTTCAAAATGCTCATGAGACGCTTATTTGGGCTGTGCGAGATCAAAAAGATAAAAAGTACACATTTAATTATGATGCCTTAAAAGCGGCAAATGAAGATCTACAAATGCGTTCAGATTGGCTTTTCCCTCTCTGCACTGGAGCTGAACGTTTAAAGGATGATTCAGGGCGTAAATTACATCCAACACAAAAACCGCAAGCGTTATTAGCGCGTATTATTATGGCTTCTAGTAAACCTGGAGATGTTATTCTCGATCCGTTTTTTGGTTCGGGAACAACAGGTGCTGTTGCCAAGCTTTTAGGGCGTGATTTTGTTGGGATTGAACGCGAGCAAGATTACATCGATGCAGCATGTGAGAGAATTGCAGCGGTTCAACCTTTAGCGCAACCAGAGCTAGCGATTTTGGATAGAAAAAAAGCAGAACCACGCGTAGCATTCAACAGTTTGCTTGAAGCAGGTTTACTCTATCCTGGAGAAGTTCTGTATGATCGTAAGAAGCAAGTATCTGCTATTGTAAGAGCTGATGGTACGATTATGCATGGTGGTGAAGCGGGCTCAATTCACGCAATGGGAAGAAAGGCTCAAGATTCACAGAGTTGTAATGGTTGGACCTTTTGGTATTATGAGGAAAATGGACGGTTGAAGTCCATAGATCATTTAAGAATGATCATACGTTCACAAATGTTAAAAACGGGTGTTTTATGAACTAAGCTGATCGCTTCATTCTATTGACCACCAATGTACCTGATCTTGATTGAGATGGACGTGAGGGTGTTTTTGCCTTTCTTAGATGTTTTTTATTGACACACTAATCTCGCTTGTAAGCGACAAGCGAGTATTTTTATGCTTCTTTTAGAAGAAATTAAAATGAGAAATTTTCACTCTATGTTCTAGTTTTAATTCCAAAACAGTAAAATTTCACTATAAGCTTATAAAAATGAAATATCAGAATTAAAAGGTTTATTCAGAAGTTCAAAATTAAGTGCGTTTTTGAATACGTACATCTGTAAAGTGCATATAATATATTGATTATAAAGATAATTTAGCGCAACTCATATTGAATTGCCCTCAGAATATCGTCAAGTTTTCTCATTTCAAACTTGTTCCATATTGAATCGATGAAAATTATTTGCTTGCATGTCATAAGCGGGGTTGGCGTGTGAATAAAAATTGTTAACGAAAGAACTAAAAGTACCTCTTATAATCCGTTTCACGTACCAAGGGATGTTGAGGGGGCTGGTAAATATAATGATGATGCTAACTTGCTCCGTCATAAGCGAAAAAAGGATAGATCCTGAAATTTAAATCTAAAGCTTCTAAGCGTTTCTATCCCTCCTTAATTTTTGTCTGTAGAAAAAATTGGTTATTTCATTTTTTTAAATTTTTCTTTTACAGATTAATAAATGATCGCTAGAGATACAAAAGTCTCCATTAGAAAACATTTTTATGAATAGGGAAGGTTATTTAAATCTGAAAGAATTGGGAAGTGCTACGGAAATTGCTTTTTTCATAACAGTAGGTAATGCTTCTTCGGCAAGATGTTGAATGTTACACCACCAACCATTTTTACAATTCATTTCATGAACATCTTCGGTATAGTAAACATCGAGTTTTAGAGAAAAGTGAGTAAAAACATGCGTAATTTGTCCTTTGAATTGCCAATTGGCAGTAAAGGGTGCGTTTTGGAGCCCATTTTCGTTGTTTATGCCAATATTGTTAGGAATTTGGGTCATTCCACCAAGGAGCTTTTGCGTCTGTCGTTTTTCCAAATAAATTTGTTTCTTTTTATTAAGGACCACAAAAGCAATACCTGTTTTTGAAGGGCGTTCTTTTTTAGGGGCTTTAACTGGAAAAGACTCCGGTTGTTGCATCTTTTCTGCTTTGCATAAACATTGAAGAGGGCAGGTATAACAAGATGGTTTGCGTGGAGTACAAATTGTTGCTCCCAAATCCATCATTGCTTGAGCAAAGTCACCAGGACGATTTAAAGCAGTAATTTTTTGTGTTTTTTCTTTAATTTCAACTTTTGCTTTTTGCAATATTGAAGTGATAGCAAAAAGTCGCGCTACCACACGTTCGACATTACCATCAACCACTGCTACAGGGTGGTTAAAAGCAATCGCAGCAATGGCTGCGGCAGTATAATCTCCAATACCGGCTAGAGTTCGCAATTCTTTTACAGATTGTGGAAATTGTCCCGCGTAGTTTTCAACAAGCTGTCGCGCACATTTTTTAAGATTACGTGCGCGTGAATAATAACCAAGTCCAGCCCATGCTTTCATGATATCATCTTGTGAGGCTTTTGCTAAAGAGGAAAGATTAGGCCATAGTTTTAGAAACTTTTTAAAATAAGGCTTAACTGTTTCAACGGTTGTTTGTTGAAGCATGATTTCAGAAAGCCAAACTTGATAAGGATCAGGACGGATACCTTGTTTTTGCTTTTCGGGGGTAATCCGCCATGGAAGATGTCTGTGATTTTGATCGTACCAAGCAAGGAGGTGCGAAGAAATTTCATACATGATTGCTTTCAAGCATAGGGAGATATAAAATGCAAAAGAAAAAATTATTTATTTTGTAATTCATGTTTTTTGCTCTTTTATTGTCAAGGCTCTGGTGAGAAAAGGCTTTTTATTTTGTTGATATTTCATAAATTGAGGAGGCAACAATTTTTAGATGAAACAAATGATTTTAATTTAGTAAGCGGTTGAACAATGATCTAAAAATGAGAAAACAACTTAAAAAACGTATCTTTTATTCTCTTTCTGAGACGGTATACAAAATACTTGATCCAGTTTTACGCAAACGGACAGGGCTTAATGTAGCGCTTATAGAATATTGGCCACAAATTGCGGGCTATGATATCAGCGAACATACAATGCCGCTTAAAATTATTTGGAAACGTCGTGCAGATCAAGATGAAGTTTTTCAGCCAGCAACACTTGTTGTCGCATGTGAAGGATTTGCTGCGTTAAAATTGATGCATGAAACAGAGGAATTACTTCATAAAATTAACGGATTTTTTGGCTATATTGCTATTGATCGCATCAAGATTGAGCAAAGGAGTATGTCGGTTTTTATGAATCACTTGCCTCTAAAACCGACTTTGAGTGAACAAGACAAAAAATGCCTGGAAAAAATGCTTGAAGGAATTGAGGATAAAAGTTTGCACCAAACACTTTATCAACTTGGCTGTTGCATTTTTTTGGAAAAAAATAATAAATAGAAAGATATTTTATATATTTTTCTTTAATATATGAGAAAGCATTGGATTCCTATTCGTTAATAACAACAGAAAAGTATTATTTATGGTAAAATATCGTTCTTTTTTATCTTTCGGGATAATTTTTCTCTTCATAACGATTGTACAAAGCAGTGTAACAGTTGCTTTAGCGCGTGATCCCAAATCAGTGGCAACTGTTGATATGGCAGAGCTTCTCCAATCGGGTAAAGTAAAGGATCGCTTTGAGGGAGAGGCGGATGCACCAGTCGTCATTGTTGAGTATGCTTCGTTGACATGTACCCATTGTGCGCATTTTTATAATGATATACTTCCCCAAATTCGTAAAAAATATATCAAAACAGGAAAAGTAAAACTTATTTTCCGAGAATATGCTTTTGATCCTCGGGCAACAGCAGGTTTTATGTTGGCACGGTGTGCACCGGAAGATCGCTATTTTCCTTTGATAGAAGTTTTATTTCAAAAACAAAATGAATGGGCTTTCGGAAAAAATGCTCTAACACCATTGAAGAAAATTGGCTTAATGGCTGGTTTTACAGATGAAAGTTTTACTGCGTGTTTGAAAAATCAGTCCATTTTAGATGAAGTAAATGCATCTTTTGAACGCGGTAAAGAGCTTGGTGTCACAGCAACACCTACTTTCTTTATTAATGGTAGTAAATATGAAGGTGCCATGAAAGTAGAAGAGTTTTTTTCGGTGATTGATAGTTTTCTAAAAAACTGAATCTTAATCTTCCAGAAGATGGATAGTGATACTTTTAGTCATTATCTCTTTTGGAAGGATTAATATTATGCATTTATGAAGCGATATCGTTGAGCCAATTTTGAATCAAATCATTGCTTTTAAGTGAGCCTGGGTTGAATGATGTTTTGAAGCTGATATGGGAGGATTTGTACAGTGAAAAAATGGGTTTATAGTTTTGGAGATGGAAAGGCAGAAGGAAGTGCAAGTGAGCGTAACCTTCTCGGAGGTAAAGGGGCTAATTTGGCAGAAATGAGTAATCTTGGTTTGCCCGTACCACCCGGATTTACGCTGACAACAGAAGTTTGTAATTTTTATTATGCCCATGACAAATCATATCCAGAAGAGCTACAGGAATCTGTTAAGCAAGCACTAAGATACGTTGCTGAACAAACAGGACGTGAATTTGGGAATGAACAAAGACCACTTTTGCTGTCTGTTCGTTCAGGGGCTAGGGCTTCTATGCCAGGGATGATGGATACAGTGCTGAACCTTGGCATGAATGATAAAACTGTAAAAGCAATTGCTTTACAAGCCAATAATGAACGTTTTGCTTATGATAGTTATCGGCGTTTTATCCAAATGTATTCTAACGTTGTTTTGGGGCTAGACCATTCGTATTTTGAAGAGATTCTTGATGAAGTAAAAGCATGCAATGGTTACACTATTGATACAGAAATGACAGCAGATGATTGGAAGAATGTTATTATTTCTTATAAAGCCTATGTTGAAGAAAAATTAGGAGCCCCTTTTCCACAAGATCCTGAACAACAGTTATGGGGGGCGATTGGAGCCGTTTTTTCAAGTTGGATGACAGCACGTGCAGTTACTTATCGCCGTTTACATAGTATTCCTGAAAGTTGGGGAACGGCAGTTAATGTGCAAGCTATGGTTTTTGGCAACATGGGTGAAGATTCGGCAACAGGTGTTGCTTTTACACGCAATCCATCGACAGGGAAAAAAGAACTTTATGGTGAATTTTTAGTTAATGCGCAAGGGGAAGATGTTGTGGCGGGCATTCGAACGCCTCAAAATATTACAGAAAATGCGCGTATTGTTGCTGGTTCAAATAGACCGTCGTTAGAAAAAATTATGCCTGAGGCTTTTTTGAAATTATGTCAGATTGCGCAGAATCTTGAGCAGCATTATCGGGATATGCAAGATCTCGAATTTACCATTGAAAAAGGTAAATTATGGATGCTTCAGACTCGTTCAGGAAAACGCACGGCTCGTGCGGCTCTCAAGATGGCAATTGAAATGGTTGAGGAGGGGTTAATAAACCGTGAAGAGGCTGTGATGCGTATTGATGCAAAGTCGCTTGACCAACTTTTGCATCCAACACTTGATCCCAAAGCAGAACGTTTTGTTATAGGACGTGGTTTACCTGCTTCTCCTGGAGCCGCAACTGGTGAAATTGTTTTTACTTCAGAAGAGGCAGAAACTGTGTCGGCGGAAGGTCGCAAAGTTATTTTGGTCCGTGTAGAAACAAGCCCAGAAGATATTCATGGTATGCATGCTGCAGAAGGAATTTTAACAACGCGTGGCGGTATGACAAGTCACGCTGCTGTTGTTGCGCGGGGGATGGGAAAACCATGTATTTCTGGTGCTGGCAGTGTGCGGATTGATTATAACACAAATACGTTGTTTGCCTCAGGAGAAAGCCTAAAAAAAGGTGATGTTATCACAATTGATGGTGGAAGTGGAGAAATTTTCAAAGGGAAAGTTGCAATGTTGCAGCCTCAGCTTTGCGGAGACTTTGCAAAATTAATGGAATGGGCTGATGGGATGCGACGTATAAGAGTTCGCGCTAATGCTGATACACCATCTGATGCCCGTATGGGGCGATCTTTTGGGGCTGAAGGTATAGGTCTTTGCCGTACGGAGCATATGTTTTTTTCTGATGAACGTATCGTTGCCATGCGTGAAATGATTTTAAGTCATGATGAAAGTGGTCGTCGTAAAGCACTAGATAAGCTTTTGCCAATGCAGCGTTCAGATTTTAGTGAATTATTTGAAATTATGTGTGGTTTACCTGTTACTATCCGCTTGCTAGATCCACCATTACATGAATTTTTGCCTAAAACGAAAGCAGAAATTCTTGATGTTGCAACAGCTATGGGTGTTTCTGCTGAAGTGCTTGCTGAACGCGCTCAGCAGTTGCACGAATTTAATCCTATGCTTGGATTACGAGGATGCCGTTTAGCTATTACTTATCCTGAAATTGCAGAAATGCAAGCGCGCGCGATTTTTGAAGCAGCAGCAGAAGCTGCCCAAAAATCTGGATCTCCTGTTATGCTTGAAATTATGGTGCCACTGGTTGCACTTAAATCTGAACTCGATTTTGTAAAAGCGCGTATTGATCAGGTTGCTGAGGAAGTGATGAAAGAAAAGGGAAGCACTATTCAATATATGGTTGGGACGATGATTGAACTTCCAAGAGCGGCGCTTAGAGCAGATGAAATTGCTGAAACTGCTGAATTTTTTTCATTTGGAACAAACGATTTGACACAAACTACTTTTGGGATTTCCCGTGATGATGCAGCTCCTTTTTTGGCAACCTATTTTCAAAAAGGTCTTTTAGAGCAAGATCCTTTTGTGTCTATTGACCGTGATGGAGTAGGGGAACTTATTACCATTGCTGCACAGCGTGGACGCTCAAAGCGTGCAAAAATAAAATTGGGAATTTGCGGTGAACATGGAGGCGATCCTGCCTCTATTGCTTTATGCGAAGAAAATAACCTAGATTATGTTTCGTGTTCTCCTTTTCGAGTGCCAATTGCTCGTTTAGCAGCAGCTCAGTCCGCAATAGCAAAAAGGATGTAATGGGTTAATATTTTTTGTTGTATCGTTATTACTGAAATAAATTTTTATATATTCTTTTATTTTCTTTAATAAAGGGAATAAAAATGCTTCTAAAATGCACGATAAGTTGTGTTACGCGATAAAGTGTTTTTTTTAGAGGTTTATGAGAGAAAATATAAAGCAGGATAGACAAAGATGTATTATTAATACGCTTTCTATTGGCGAACCTCTTGATAGAGAGAAACGTGTTATTATGCAGTCAATTTATGCGTTTGCTTTTTATAGGGGAATGAGCTCCTCACGCAAAATAGAATGCTCCAAACAAATGCATTTTTTTTGCACATCATGCTGTTTGAGATAGACATTTCTCAGTGGATGCCCCATTTCACATTGATATTCGTGGAATGGGGATTATGTAAAAATCCCCGTAAGTTTATAAAAATCTTCCCAAAATTTATAAACTCCATTATGCACTCCCATCTTTACATTTATAAAGGAATATCAAAGTTAACAATCTATTGATTTATAAAGATAATTTTTTATTTCTCATATTGAATGAAAGCTGTAAATATCATAAGATCTTCTTATTTCGACTTCTTTTATAATGAATCAATCAAAACCATGTTTTTTGTATGTTACAGGCGGGATGAGCGTCTGTGGATAAAAAAATAAAGCAAGGATATGCCTCTTATGAATCATCTCAAGTGAGAGCTATCACAAATTGAAGGTAGGTACAGTGTGTAATGGTGCCGGCTTGCTTCTTCACAAGCGTAAAGATGATGTGCGCTGTCGCGCAGTTGTTGTGGGGGATCCTGCTATTATTATTCACGGGCGTTGTTGCGAAGTGGTTTTGGGTGTTTTAGAGATGTTTTTTAAGAAAGCCCGTGAATGGCAATCCAAGTATATTACGTTTGGGACATTTTGTTTTAGGTGAGGGGGAGTGAGACCAAAAAGACATGCGATAAATAAGAGCATGAGGCAATAGGTAATCTCCGTTATTTTAAAGATATTGCTTTAGATGTCTTTGAAAGGCGTAAAGCTGAATTAAAAGGAAATGGCAAAGATGAAAACTGGTTTTTACCTTAAATTTTCATATTCTTCCCAAATTAGGCTGTTTTCCTGTTTTAAGAGATTATACAAACAGAGATGCGCAATATTCTTGCCTCCATTTGGCATACAAAAGCTATAACAGCTGAGAGAAGTACTAAACTGTCTTAACATTTGTTTCAAACATACTGCTGCGTTAGGTTTGGATGTTTATTTATAGGCAATACTAAACGCACACGCTCTCTTAAGAAGACAATGTCATAAAACACATAACTTTCCAGCAATAGATTGGAGAGAAGTGCCGGTTTTTTATCAGACACTTTGCAAAACAACAACCATAACACAACTAGCTTTATGTCTACTTATCCTTACAGGTGTTTGCACAAATTCTTTGCATCATATTTATAAAGATCAAATTGACGATAATATATGGACAATTCGTGGTTCGATAATATGAAAGGTTTACGTGATACTACAAAAATTTCGTGTCCTTTTATCATCAGAGGCAATAAAAATGCTAGAACAAGCGCGTTTGCTATTTTGCAATATTATTTTTTCTGCAATCGGTTGTGGTTTTTTTGAAGCAAATTATACGGCTCAATATGTAATGTGTAAGAAAACCATTCTGATTGATTGAATATAAGAGGGCTTGAGATGAAGGAATGTTTGAGGGAAGCATTAAACAAACGAAAGATGAATTATCATTATAAATTAAGAGATTATTATGATTAGCTTCAATTTAATAAACCAATTTCACGCATTTTCATTAAAATTGTGTGATTAATTTTACCTGTTACAGGAAGATCAAATATTTTTTGAAACTGTTTTAAGGCTTCTATCGTCTTTTGATCTTCTATTCCTGTGACAATAACCTCTTCATTCCCAAAAATATGTAAAGCTTTTTGCACTTGTATAATATCTTCAACAGAAGGCTCTAAAATAGCTTCTTTTAAGTGTGTCATATTTTTTGTATTATTTGTTTCTATTTCGCTTTGCTTAATTAATATCGCGATTTCATCTGCTGCGGGATTAGATAGAACATTCTTTTGCATTCTCTGAGCAGTTTGCTGTTTCCATAAAGTGATGGCTCGGCGTGTTTTAGGTCCTTCCAGCCCATCTAATGGACCATCATAAAGTCCTAATTTTGCTAGTTCTTTTTGCTTTTCTAGCATGCTTGGTGATTGAGAGGGTAAAGGTGAATTTGTGTGGTTATGACTTTGAGAATGTACAGAAGCTACACGGGAGAGTTCTTGAGATTTTTCTTCTTTTTCCGATAAAGTAGAGCTCTTACCTATACTTTGAACAGAGGAAAATTTCATTTGAGTTAAAATATTTTGATGCGTTGTCATTTGCGAAAATAAAGCATTAAATGAAATAAATAAAAAACTAATGCTAAAAAGAAGAGATCCAACAAAAAATAAAGTATTTTTTCGTGTATAGAAATAAAGAGTTTTTGCAATCCAAAAAATAAAATGAAAAGTTATAAGAAGAAGTGTTATAACAATACTACTGTAGTATTTACGGTGTTTTACAGTTTTTTTTCGGTATGTCTTTCGTTTTGTTGCCATTACTTTTATTTTCTAGTTGCGTTTATTTTTTACAAAGAAACAAATATAAATTAGGAAACGAATATGAATCAGTTCTTACTTCCAGCCAGAGAGAAGTGCATTGACATTATTGATTTTTCATTTCAAACTCCTAGAATGAGCAGCTTCATTATATCAATTTATAAGTTGATAAATCAACAAGAGTTCTTACCAACTTTTATTCATTTCATTTTTTTTACAAATCTTTAATGTGTATAAAGAGAGCACCAAATGATTAGCATTCAAGATCATTTTGGTGTTTGCAAACTGCATTATCACATATAATTATCTAAACAATAATGCCACGTTATTCTTCATTTTGGGGCATATGTTTGCCTATTATTTAAAATAAAATTGAAAATATTTGCCTATAACGCTAAAAAGATGACAATCATTATCTATTCTTTATAATTTACATATAGATGGTTACTTATCCATAAACGGTTTGGTAATAATAATTATCTCTTAATATTATTATATTTTGGTATAAATTCCTTCTATTAAATAATTTTCATAAGTATTAATTAAATTGATGTTTACAATGTTATAGAAAAAACTGGCTTGAGATGTAATCATAAGAGATGCAATTGTTTTTTGATGTTTTTATCGACAGGTTGACCATTTTCATAACATTTCAGTAAAAATTTTATAGATAATATAAATATTTTATCGACACTAGAGTCAGAATAACAGAGTTTACTCTTTTTAGCCTTTTCAACTAAGCTAAGATGGTGGACTATTATTTAAAATAATTATGTACACAACATGATTATCTCTCTCATTTTTTATCATAGTATGTTCATTAACATGACCAGCTTGTAAGTGTATAATTTTGATGTTAATTTTTTACTGAATAGACAATGTATCCCATTTTATACAGCGGAATTGTGCCATATTTATAAAAAAGCCAATGATATAGATCCAATACATGAATACTCAATTTTATAAAAAACACATTTTATAAATTGTTTATAAAGCAACAGTGTATAAAATGCTCCTTTTATTGTATTTACCACTGCGGTACATTGATTGTCCATGATACGTTTTTTAATCAAATTATCATTTTTTTTATTTTTTATTTTTGTCATTATTTCATTTTTTGTAGCAGATCCAAGCAGTAACCATTCTTCTAGCCCCCAAAATAATGAGACAACAACGAGCGATGTGATTATTGCTTTTAAAGAAGCCTTAAATGACTTAGGCGCATTTTGTGACCGTAATATAAAAACCTGCAAAGTAGGAAAATCCTTTTTAAGTTCACTTGGCGAGCGCGCATATTACGGTGCAAGAGCTGCTTATGAATATTTAGGGAACATATTAGGAAACAAAAATGATATCAGAGACTTTCCCTAATGTTTCTTACAAAATCGAAATACAAGAGTTCTTACAAAACCATGCAATGTTATCTTGAAATAAGGATTTTTAACGTTCTTCGTGTTATTTATGTTAGGAAGAATAAATATTTATTTTTTATAAGTGTATTCAAGAATGATTATTCAAACGAAACAGGACTAAAATAATGGTGGAAACAATCGGTAATATTATAGAGAACTTTTCGCTTTTGGATAATTGGGAAGATCGTTATCGTTATGTCATCGAGCTTGGCTATGAATTGCCACCTTTTCCAGAAAGCGCTCGAAATGATGCTCACAAAGTTCCTGGTTGTGTTAGCCAAGTGTGGCTTTTATCTTCACGTAATAACTCAAAAGATCCAATATTGACGTTTCAAGGTGATTCCGATGCTCATATTGTGCGTGGACTCATTTACATACTTCTTGCTTTTTATTCAGGCAAAAAAGCTTCTGAAATTCGCAATTCTGATGCTCAAGAGCTCTTTGAAAAACTTGGTTTAAATGAAAATCTTACACCACAACGATCAAATGGTTTGAAATCAATGATTAAACGGATTCGTAACGAAAGCTATATGTAATCCCCTTGGTAGAAATTGCTATATATACAAAAGCTTCACACAAAACATGTATACTAAAATCAACTTTATACACGAAACCATTTTTTCGCAAAATAAGATTATTTAGTTTTTTTCCGTTTGCTTTTGCGTCCAAGCCCCATTTCTTTGGCCAAAGCCGATCGTGTTTTTGCATAATTAGGCGCCACCATAGGATAAGAACTATCTAACTGCCATTTTTCACGATACTCTTCTGGCAACATTCCATAATGTGTCATGAGATGACGCTTTAGAGATTTAAACTTCTTTCCATCTTCAAGGCAAATAAGATAATCAGGAAATACTGAACGCTTCGGATTAACGGCAGGCCTTTGTTTTTCAACTTCGACTTCTGTTAAGTCTAGATTCCCTGCTTTACGAAAAGCAGCATGGACATCAGCAATTAAACTTGGCACTTCAGTCGGTCGAATAGAATTATTACTCACGTAGGCAGCAACAATATCAGCAACCAATGTAATAACTAAATTGCTTTCAGTCTCTAAGACTGCACGATGTTCCATTCTTGTTTCCTTTAATTTAAAATTGAGTAATTCAAAATCGAGATATAGTGCATATACTCATGATATAAAGATCTCATGCACATGAGTTTCATATTGTACAAAAATCTTTTTTGTCAATTCAATTATTCTATAAAATTGCCAAAACACAAAAAAATCAAATAAATACCCAGTTTTTGTCATAATATACAATAAGAAAAACGAAATTATTACATGCTAAAATATATTTTTATTCTATAACATATCATACATAATATATAATACATCACAAATATAAAAAAATATATGATAAAATTTATTTATTTTTTTTGAGAACGTAAAAATAAAATTACTAATTATAAAAATATAATATATAAATTATTATATTTTATTTTGAATACTTATATTTTAGTAAGTTTATGTTTAATAAGTTTTAAATTTGTTTTTATTGTTTATATTTATAAAATTTAATAATAAAAAACATGCTATATTATAAAAATGACATAATAGTATTATTTTTAATATAAAACTATTCATTAAAAGGAGATAGGATATTTTTATTTTTTATACAGTAATAATAATATTTTAGATATATTTATTCATCTCTGTAAAATTATGCGATTATACTGTTTCAAAAAAAATCAATTCTTTTTCTAATAGTTTAATTGTTTTACCAGTCACTTTCATTATAAAAGTGGTGTTATATCCCTAGAAAACAATAGCTGTGATATGTAATGAACAGAAAGGTATTAGTTTAAAAATTATCATGGTGCTATTTTTGCAAGTGAATAGAACTTATAGATTTTTACACTTGCATCAATCATTGTGATTCTAACATATAAACGAATCTATTAACATATTTTAATATAGGATTGTGTATGACTCGCACTTTTGCAATTCCTCCCAAAGCATCTAGAATCACTCATAAGGAAATATATCATGGTATTTTTCGTGATGATCCCTATCATTGGCTACGTGCGTCTAACTGGCAAGATGTTTTTAAAGATCCTAACTGTCTTGATCCCAATATTCGACATTATCTTGAAAAAGAAAATGCTTATCAATCAGCTCAAATGGCTGATACAAAACCATTACGAGATTTGCTTTTTACCGAAATGAAAAACAGGATCCAAGAGAATGATAGTTCTGTTCCTATAAAACATGGTCCTTTTGCTTACGGATTCTCTTATGTTACCGGAGGCCAACAACCACATTATTTTCGGACACCAAGGAATGGCGGAGAAAAAAACGAGTACCTTAATGGTGATGTCTTGGCAGAAGGCAAAGAATATTTCAAATTTGGTTCAGTTCAAGAATCTCCTGACCATACACATGTGGTATGGACCTATGATGACAAAGGATCAGAATTCTATACAGCTAAAATTCGTAATTTTGAGACATTGTCTGACTGTATGGACACAATTACTGATACATCTGGTCAAATTGTATGGGATGCTAGATCTGAAGGTTTTTTCTATACTAAGATGGATAAAAACCACCGACCTTCAGAGCTCTATTATCACCAATTAAACACAGATCAATCACAAGATAAGCTTATTTTTCGTGAAGACAATCCAGGTTTTTTCTTAGATGTAAGTGGTTCTAAGCTTAATGATGTTATTTATATTAATATTCATGATCATGAAACATCCGAGATCTGGTTAATTCCTGCTGAGGCGCCTTTTACTGTTCCCCAATGTGTACGGAAACGACAAAAAGGTATTGAATATTCACTTACAGAGGGTGGTGATGTCTTTTATATTCTGACCAATTTAGATAATGCAAAAGATTTCAAAATTATGGTAGCGCCATATACATCTCCACAATCAGAAAATTGGTCTGAGTTTGTCCCACATCAGCTTGGGTGCCTAATATTATCCCATGATGCTTATCAAGATTTTCTTGTCTGGATCGAACGTTTTGAGGGGCTTCCACGTATAAAAGTGATGGAACGTACCACTAAACAAGTGAATTCCATTGCTTTTACTGAAGAGGCTTATTCTTTAAGTTTGCAAGGAGTTACAGAATATAACAGTCCAACTATTCGTTTTTCCTATTCATCTATGACAACACCTGATCAAGTGTTTGATTATGAGATGAAAAGTTGTAAACGAATGTTTTTAAAAACGCAAATAATTCCCTCTGGGCATAATAAAGATGCATATGTAACACGACGGATTACAGCAATAGCAGACGATGGTGAGAAGATTCCTATTTCACTTTTTTACCACAAAAACACTCTCCTTGATGGTGGTGCGCCTTGTCTGCTTTACGGTTATGGTGCTTATGGGATCTCTATTCCTGCCAGTTTCAATAGTAATGTACTTTCTCTAGTAAACAGAGGTTTTATTTACGCGATTGCTCATATTCGCGGAGGAAAAGAAAAGGGAGTAGAGTGGTATGAGAAAGGAAAGCATCTCTTTAAGCACAATACATTTACAGATTTTATTGCTTGTGGGCGTTACCTTGTAAACAATAAATTCACTTCTCACGACCGGCTGATTGCTCATGGTGGTTCAGCAGGGGGAATGTTGATGGGAGCCATTGCCAATATAGCTCCCCAGGATTTTGCTGGGATCGTAGCGAATGTGCCTTTTGTTGATGTCTTAGCGACAATGTTAGATGCTTCATTGCCACTCACACCTCCAGAATGGGCCGAATGGGGGAATCCTCTTGAATCAGAAGAAGATTATAAGCTTATTGCTTCCTATTCCCCTTACGATAATGTCAAAGCTCAAAACTATCCCCCTATACTTGTGATGGCAGGATTAACAGATCCTCGTGTAACTTACTGGGAGCCTGCAAAATGGGTGGCAAAATTACGAGACCTAAAAACAGACGATAATGCAGTTTTATTACGTATTAATATGGATTCAGGGCACGCTGGTGCAGCTGGACGTTTTTCAAAGCTAGAAGAAGTTGCCTATATCTATACATATATTCTAAAGATAGCAGGAAAAGACTTTTGCTAATCCATAATACTTCTGTATGAAAGTCTCCGATAATTTATTGGATTATAGAGACTTTCATATACTAAAAAATTATCTAGATAGTTTAAAATTCACATTCTTCATAAAGTTCCAAAACATAGTCCCAATTAATTAAATGGTCTACAAAGGATTCGAGGTACTTCGGTCGAGCATTGCGATAATCAATGTAATAGGAATGTTCCCACACATCGACACCCAAAATAGAGCGAGCATTGTGCACTAAGGGATTTTCACCATTAGGCGTTTTCATAATTTCAAGCTTGCCATCTTTAACAGCAACCCACGTCCATCCAGAACCAAATTGGGCACTAGCAGCAGCAATAAAATCAGCGCGGAATTTGTCGTAACCACCTAGATCAGCGTCAATAGCTTTTGCTAACTTTTCAGGAAGTTTTTGGCCACCACCATTTTTTTTCATCCAAAGCCAAAAGTGGTTATGATTGTAATACTGCGCTGCATTATTAAACAAACCAATATTTTTTCCAAAACTTTTTTTAACAATATCTTCAAGGCTTTCATTTTCTAAGCCTAACTCTTTCACAAAATTATTGGTGTTGGTAAGATAAGCGAGGTGATGCTTATCATGATGATATTCAAGCGTTTCGCGTGACATATAAGGCGAAAGGGCATCGTAATCATAAGGCAACGGGGGCAATTCAAAAGCCATTTAAAAATCTCCTCGATTCTAATTGTTAAGCTTATTTCATAAGCCTAATTTGCCATTTACCGCATTTAAAAGCAAATGTTGAATACCTAGTTTGTATGAAATAGTTTTAATGTTTCTCTTTTTGTAAAAGAAGCTTTTAGGAAATGTATATTCATCAATCAAAAAGGATATTGGTCTACATAAAGATTGCTTCTGAAGATTTTTTTACATCTATGAGTGGGTAATAAATATCATTATCTTTTGAATAAAAAGTAAATGGAAATAGCTATTATTCCTTGTTTTTGTATCTCTATTTTTTCAAATACCATATAAAATGTTTTTAATTTTTGCAAAACTCCTCCAGTTTATTGGTGTATCATAATGTTTTCAACAGAATATTAAGTGTTATTTTTGAGGAAATATTTTTCAATGTGCTTGATTTTATTTTATGGTGCTACCCATGAATAATATAATGTAAAAATTAGTGGACATTACCATCTTTATGCTTAATGCAAGAGCACAGCAGCACTATCATACACTTACCGATTGCCAATGTGGTGACAGCTTTTTCTTAAATTGAGCAAGATGGAATTTTAATATATCAAGAAAAGTAAATCATATACAAATTTATTAGATACATGAGTAAACTGCAAGATTTTCATTTTCTGTTCCTAGAAAATCAATACAAAGAGCAAAATAATTGATGGATAAATGGTTTCTTCTTATGTTAAAATCACAACTGTATATCAGTTTCTGCTACGAATTTGTATCGATGGCAATGCCATACAAAACTCAGAAATTTTATGATAAAAAAGTAAAGTCTTTGATTTTCAGATATTGCGTCCAATCACAGGAATCGCTATAAGGTGCAAGAGTCGCTATAAAGCGTGTTTTTTTTGGGGTATAGCCAAGCGGTAAGGCACCGGTTTTTGGTACCGGCATTCCCTGGTTCGAATCCAGGTACCCCAGCCAATATTTAATTAAATCAATAGGTTATATAAAAGTTCGGGAATTTTGATTCCGTTGATTATTTTAACTTATTTTATGTCTATCCCGAACCTTTTTGTAGCTTTTTGATTGCTTCTATTGCAAGTCGTTTTCTATCGGCTGTTTTGGTATAGAGGGATGCCATGTTATCTTCTGTCCAGCCAAAAAGCGNGGCTGTTTTGGTATAGAGGGATGCCATGTTATCTTCTGTCCAGCCAAAAAGCGCTTTCATTTGCGAAACTGTCGCACCAGCATTTGCTGCACGTGTTGCTGCTAATTTTCGCAATCCATGCGCTGATTTTTTAATACCTGCTGCATTACAAGCTTTACGAAACAGATTACCAAAACTTTCTTTGGTCAGTTTTTTACCTTCTTTACCGCAAATAAATGTTTCATCTCCAATAGGTCCAATTTTAAGTGTTTCTGCGAGTTCTGGCAAAATCGGGAGAAAAACATCTGTTTTAAATTGGCTCTTTTCTGTTTTTAAATGAATAATATTATCTGTTGTGATATCTTTCTAGCCGATAGGAACGGCATCACCACGACGTAAACCTGTATACAAAAGGACGTCAATCCATACACGTTCATGCGTTCCTAGCATCCAGCGATGATAATATTTGTCAATATCTTCTTCTAACCATGGTATGAACCCTTCTGCGTTAAAGGATTTTGGCGGCTTTATATTAAAAGCAGGATTTCTATTCAAAAGATCATTATCAACCGCCCAATTAAAGAGACCGTTTAAAGAGGTCAAAAAATGTTTTGCAGCTGCGGGGGTCTCTCGCCTTCTGTCTACGGCTTCAAGCATGTGTTGTTTGTTTATGCTTTTATATGCACGATTACCGATATGTTTAGAAACATTATTCAGAATTCGATATTTAACTTTTTTAGTAGATTCTGATTGATTATGCCATTGCATGCTTTGTAAATACTGATGCAACAACCAATCGAAAGACCCTTCTGTGAGTCTGGTACGCCTCTTTGTTTTGGAGGAGCCATTTTGAGCTTGCTTAAGAGCAAGCGTATAATTATCGACAAACTCTTGCGTTCCATAGGTTCCTTCAATCCGAAACCGTGGTCCATGACCAATACGTACATACCATATGATTTTACCATGGCGTGTGCGTTCACGAACAAGATGCGGTGGACGGCGTTTTGGCATGGCTAAAACTTTATACCGTCAACAGAGGGACACGATTTGCTGGTCTCGTAGTCTTCTTGCTCGTTTTCAAGTGGTGGAAAATCGTCAATGCTATAAGTATTATCTGTCGTTGTTGGTGTTATGGTTTTATTGATATGAATTAATAATTCCCCTGTAGGTTTGATTTCTATGAGTTCACATCCTTGTTTTTTAGCTTCTCTTAAAGCACGAGCAATAGCTGGTTGCGTGATAGTAGGTGGGCGGTGTGGCATGTTTATTCCCCTTCATTGAGATGTAATTCCCCCGTGGCGTGAATCGCGCTTGTGTTTAAAAGTTGGTTTTTCGGTGTTAGAAACGGCTTATAGAGATACTATAAGATTAGTCGTTCGTATTTCTTTTCCATAATTGTTGCTTTTAATGCATGGTTTGTCTTTTAAGCTCTTGAGACAGCACACCAATTCCTTTTGCTGTGATTTTTGCGCAAGGAATGACTTTTTCT
>NZ_JBHIQH010000020.1:0-14267 GCF_042196485.1 Bartonella sp. AD24XZML
TTTCTTATACAAATTTGATCCACACACTCATCCCACTTGTTATGTGCAAATGAGTGGTTTTGATTGATTCAAGATAAACAGATTTGAAATGAGAGAATCCTACGTTATTCTGGTCTTTAATTCCATATGAATAATGCTAAATTATCATTATAAATCAATATCTTGTCAAAGACAAGCAAAGCACTTAGGCGTTTCTTTTGACGCAGCAAAAGCTATTCAAAACGGTATGAGTGTTGAGAAAGCACGCCAGTGTGTGTTGACGGCTGCTAGCTCTCAAAGCGCGTCTTTAAAAGTCTCGCCTTATACCCCTCATAGAGATGGGACGAGCAAGAAAAAAATTCATGCAAAATGGGAAACAGCTTGGAGGGCAATAAAATGAGTCAAGTTTTTTATGAAGACATCCGCAATGGCGCTTATCTTGGACCCTACGACCCCGATATGTCAAACGAAGAAGTGGTTTTTGCTTCAGGAGCATTCATTGAAGCGGGAACTGTCATGGGAAAGATAACCGCAACGGAACACTATGTCCCCCTTAATCCAGCAGCATCAGATGGCAGTCAAATCCCTGCTGGAATTTCTTTTGCCACTGTTGATGCAACAGAGGCAGATCAACGTGCCGTGATGACAGCACGCTTATGCACTGTAAAAGCTTCTGAATTGCTATGGCCAGATGCCATTACAGACGAACAAAAAAGTGCTGCCATTCAGTCTCTCGAAGACCATAACAATATTTTATTGCGATAGGAGAATGCGCACATGGATATGAATTTTTTTAAACACGACGCTTTCTCTGCCACCACAATGATGAAAGCGATTGAAAACTATGAATTTCAACCGGGGCTTATTAGTTCTCTTGATCTTTTTGAAGAAGTGGAAACAAGCACCACAGTGGTTGGTATTGAAAGACGGGACAATACATTGTCCTTGATTCAAACCAGTGAACGTGGCGCCCCCTTAGCAGAAGGTGATAGAGATGGGCGTAATCTTCGGTTTTTCAAAACAACACGGATTGCCAAAAGTGACACGGTGAAATCAGANTGTCGTCCTTGATGCCGATGGCTCTGTCATTGTTGATTGGTACAAGGAATGGGAAATTACTCCACCAAAGCCGATTGACTTTAAACTGAATGTTGAGACAACCAATGTTGCGGACCATGTTGATCAAGTCATTATGAAAATGATTGAAGCTTCAAAGGGAGCGTTTTCTGATCGTTCACGCATTATTGGGCTTTGTGGAAATGAATTTTTCTCCAAATTGAAAAACCATAAAACAATTCGTGAGACTTATCTCAACACAGCTCTTGCACAAACGTTGAATAGTGCTGGAGGTGTTGCAACACCAAGTTCGATTGGCTCTGGAAGCTTTGGTAGTTTTGACTTTGCGGGTGTGACTTTCATTAATTACCGGAGTATTCACAACTATAATGTGAGTGCGAAGGCTGGAACAAAGCGCGCCATAGGCATTAAGCCTGATGAATGTCAATTCTTGCCTGCCAATGCACCGGGAGTATTTCAAAAAACCTTTTCTCCTGGAGAAAGCTTGGATTTTGCCAACACGGTTGGAAAACCGCTCTACACCATGTTGATCGTTGATAACGACCGTAATGCATGGGTAAAGCCGGAGGTCTATAGCTATCCGCTTTATATTTGCACGCGTCCTGAAATGCTCTTTAAAGCGAGGAAAGAGAGATTATATCGTAATCTATCCGCTAATCGCTTAAGTGTTTCTTAGACACCTGACGCGATAATAGATATAACAATTATCAAGCCTCTCCGGATATAAAAGACGCCCATTGTTCTAAGAGGGCACGGCGCTATTCTAAAAAATCCGTCCGCATGTAAGCCTTTGTCACTGAATTCCCAACTGAATACGCAAGAACAGATTCTGCAATTTCAAATGGTGCTGACGTTGTCTCTGCTATCCAGTCCCACAGAATCGATCTGAAACCATGAAGTCTATAATCAAAACCTTTGTCTTTCATGAATTTAGAAAGTGCTACATCAGATATAGGCTTTTCAAAACTCTCAGCAAATAAAAAAACATTTTTTCTATTTTTTGCTTTTTCAATAACAGCAAGCGCTTCAGCTGTAAGCGGCACATGAAAATCAGAAATCTTTCCAACAATTCTCTTCATATTTTCTTTTGAGATAATCCATATTGATCCATAAATCTCTTCTGATCGAATATGCCTGATTGGTATAAAACAAAAAATCGTCAAAATAAGAAGTTTTAAGGCTAGATGTGATACAAGCTCATCATTTTAAGATTGAAAAAACTTAGGCATTTCTTTCCATGGCATTGCTGGAATATTTTGGGTATTTTGAATAAACTTTTCTAATAAAGCTTTTGCTTTTAATTGCATATCCACATCTATACCAAGTGCTGCCGCATGTTTTATAGCTATATTCAAGCGGGATAGAGCTTTACTTGCTGTTTCGTTTTTTGTCTTCCAAATGGGAGAAAGGCATCCTTTTATATCAATTTGCGTCAGTTCAATGATTGGCGTATCACCAAGTTTAGGAAAAACATGTAACTCAAGAGGTGTTAACCAGCTTGCTGCTTTTCCTTCATTTTTCAATTCGTTTTTTTTCGCTTCAAAAACACTAGAGGCAATTTCTCGTAAAGAAATACCCCCCTGCTCGACGTAAATTTTCTTTTTGTTTTCGGCGAATCGGGTCAATTCTTTGATCTAAAAGATCACGACAAGCTAAAGCTTTGAACAGTGCTTCTTTTAAAGATACATTGCGACAAGAGCCTAATCCCATTTCTCGTCGTCTTTTATTGAGGTCAAACCTAAAAACCCATCATCCTTGATCTGGTGTAGTTTTGATAAGCCATAAACCAGCTCTGTCAGCATATTTTCCTTTAGATAGATTTTTTACAGATAAGACAGACAGTCTATCACGTTCTTCGAACCACCTTTTTAAAAACACCTTTTGAATTACACTTGGAGCACTTTCATCTGGTACCAAGATTATATATAAAAGGCAATTTAATAAATAAAATAAAAACGATTAGTTATTAAATAGAAAAAAGATAAACTATGCTATCAGGTGATATTCTAGAGAGTTCTAAGGGAAGAAAAAATTGTTGCACAAACGTGCACGCCGTCCGCACCACTCTATGTGAATTTTCTTTATTTTCTCATTACTTAGATAGTAAAAACTCTCTTTAAGTTTACTGTTTGCAACTCTATAACGGTATTATAAAGTGATAACTGTAATAATATGAAAGACGAAGCAATCCTTCTTTGCCAACAAATGTTTCAACCACACCTCGTGAACTAAAAATTTTTTATTCTTAACAATTAAGAATCTGAGTAACTCTTCCTTACTTCCTCATTCTCACTCAAAGTCAAAGCCCTGCTTTTTTCACCATAAAATAGTGTTTACAATGCATAAAATTAAAAAATAAAGGCCCTATCGAAGAAATAGGACCTCTTAAATTTAAGCTCCTTTATCCTACAAAATTAGAATTTGTAAGCTATTCCTGCGCGAAAATCATTCGTCTTATACTTAACTTCAATCTCGTCTTTAAATTTCCTTTTACCAAAATCTGAGTAACGATATTCCGCACGCACAACAAGATGATCTGTCATTGCAAAATCAACACCACCACCGAGAGTATAACCAATCATCGTTTTTGTTACATCCGATGTCCTATTAAATGGCTCACCTCCCGTAATTACTGTCGACAAAATATCTTGAAACTGTCCATAAGTAACACCACCAGCAATATAAGGCATCACATGCCCCGCAGAAAACCCAACACGCACCCGTGTAGCACCTGTCCATTTTTGTTTTAACGTATGATTAAACGTTAAACTGTCTTTCTCTTCTTTATCCTCTGCAGAAGAGCGAGAAAAGTCTCTACCCTGTCTTCTGACAAGTTTTGCCTTTTTTCGACTTTTTCCTTCTGTACCTAATTCCTCAGTATCAGTACCCGATCCTTCAGTGCCCGATCCACCAGTGTCAGGACCACCTTCACTCGTTTCATCAGCCTGAAATCTTGTTTTTGTATCCTTTTTTTCCGTTAAAAGCATATCCGTATCAATCCCCACAATAAAATTATTACCGAGATCAAAATTAACACCCGCATAAAAACCACCTATAAATCCAGAAAGCTCAGGCATATACTGCTTCTCGACAGGCACCCATGGTTTACTTTTACTCTCCTCATCGGGATAGAGAGGAATATCAACATCACGCGTTATTGCAGAAGTCTTACTTGAAAAGCCACCAACTTGCCCCCCGAAATAAAAACCTACCCAAGAAAAAGGTGAAGAAGCAACAACTTCTGAGGCAACATGTAATGGCTCTTCGTGAGCCACCACATCTGCAGCCTGTACTATAGAAGGTGAAATCAAAGAAAAAACAGATGCTGTTATAAGTTTTGTATTCATAAAATTATACCCCATTGCTAAATTTAATATAATCAAAAATCACATTTAGAAAAACAAAGTCTTATAAAATCTTATGCTGTAAAAGCGCATGTACTCCTAAATTTATCACTATACTAATATATCATTACACCAAAATTTAATATTATCAAATAAATTTTAGAATATTATGATAATTATTACTTAATGATAATAAGATTTAATAAAAATACCTATTATATTTTTAAAAGGATGAAATTATAAAACATTTTGTATCAAAAATACCGCAAAAAAATCACAAAATAGTATATTTTATGCCTTTTTTTAATGAAAAAATCTAAAAATGATGTAATTATTTTTAGAGAATCGATGTTCATTAATAATATTATAAATTCAATATTCTTACATCCAAAATGCATACTGTAGATTCTACATAGTATAAAAAAGTGTCCGTTTTATACTAAAATCATACCTTTTTTCTACTATTTTCTAAAGGATGAGATTATTAATTACACACAATATCATTATCCTTCTAAATCTTGTCCCCAAATAAAAATTCTCAATCATTTTATTTAAAAATTGCTCTTCCCCTACTGATTTCTATATTATCATCTGCCTTTATTGCAAAACGGTCTTTATTAGGAAAAGTTATAAAACATCCGTTCATACAAATTGTAATTGTTTGATGAGTATTCAAAGAAATTTTTGAAGGTATACTTCCTTCAACAACAATAAGATATTGTATCTTTAAATCAGTATTCTTCACTGTTGCAGCAAAAGCTGTTATAGTAAAAATACTTAATAGAATAACTGTAATCAAAATATAAGTATATTTCAGCATTCTAAGATTCCTTTCTCAGCAAAACGCTTATATAGGCTAAATCGAAGAGCATTAGTTACATGAGAAGATGAGGTAATATTAGGCACATAAATAGCTAAATTAAAGGAAAAACTCTTACGATCAAATGCTGTAAAACTCACCTGTGGGATAGGATTTTTTAAAACACCTTCTGTCGCAGAAGCAATCTCTAACAAAATTTCAGCAACATGCTCTGGAGCAACCTTAGATGATACAGTAACTGGTATATCAATTCGTCCTACTTTATTATGTCGTGTCCAATTACTAACGTTGTTATTAATAAGACTTGAATTGGGAATAATAATCGTCTTACGCTGAATGGTCTCAAGTTCCGTTGCACGCACACTAATACGCTTAACAACACCACCTACTGATCCAGATTCTATGTAGTCTCCTATTTTAAATGGTCTTCCAACTAAAATAATAAGTCCAGAGACAAAGTTTTGGACAATATTCTGTAAACCAAAACCTATACCAAGTGAAAGTCCTCCAGCAATAAGAGCGAAATTTCTAAGATCCAAACCTGCCATTGACAATCCCGTCAAAGCAGACACAACAACGCCTCCATAACTTATCACTGTTTTGATAGAATTACGTATACCAGAATCGAACTCTCCATGAACCAACACTACATTATCTAACCAACCAATAAATCGGCGAATAAGAAACCAGCAAACACAAAAAGAAATAATTCCTGTTACAAGAGAAATCAAAGAAAGACTAATATTTCCAATCTGAAAACCGGTCACCGATTGCCACAAAACTGCTTTTAAATCAGAATAGGAAAATCCAAACTGTACAGCAATTGGCATTGCACAAAATATAACAACAAATAAATTGAGAAAAACGCTCACAAAAACTCCCAATTGATTCATCGTTTTTTCTTCTAAATGAAACCTCTTCATCAAAAGATGACCAACCGTTGTTTTCATAAATTGGTCTTTAGTTCCAAGTGCTTGAGCACTTTGTATTCCTAAATACATAAGAACTAAAAATGCTCCATCAATCATAATTTGCTGCATAATAAAACGCGCAAGACCAACATAACCTAAAAAATTCAATACAAAGAGCAGTAACCCCAAGCCAATAAGAGGAATGCGTATATAAAATGGCCAAAAGTATGGCTCTTTTTTTTCTTCTTGAACACGCCTACGTCTAAACCGCAAAGGTACAACTGATATTATAAATAGCAATATCGCTACAAGAAAAACAGCAATAAAACTTTTAGCAATTGTTAAAGATAGAGGCGCTGAAATGATTTGATAAATACTATCAAGAACAGCGTCAAATGCCAAAATACCCCCTAAAGACGTGAGTAAAATCACTAATTGATAAGCAGATGATGGTGCAATACTGAGAAGACGCACATGGGGCCTATTCGATGATAGAAGAACAACCGCTAATCGATTGATTAAAAATAATAAAATAATTTGACAACCTATCATATCAAAAACTGTTGTAAGCTTACCTTGATCTAAGTTAAAACTACGAAACAAAAACAACACAAGATAAACGCAAAGAATACATACAAGTGAAGGTAAGAGAACTGAAATAAAGGCGATCAATAAGCGTTGTAAATAAGATATTTCCTCATTAGACTTCGTAAAGTGGCAATACACATAAACAAGAACTTTTTGAGAAAAATACGAAAGTCCCAAAGTAATAAAAAATGGAATTAAAAAGCAAAGAAATAGTTGTAAAAACTTGAAGTAAAATATAAAATTCCACCAAGAATTTAACAACACAAGAAAATCTGATGAAGCCTCTTTTGTTTTTTGGGCGAGATGTTTAACCATCGGAATCGAAAACTCAAGCCTATACGTAAGCGTGCGTTTAAAAAGCTCCCGAGATTGAGAAATAGAAAGTTCAGCTATTCTATTTGCCGCTAAGAAAATTGCTTCAAAACGAAGCATGATACTGTTAATTTTAGCTTTTTGCTCTATCAAGTAGGAATATTCCTTCACTGAGCTTTTCAGTTTTTTCACGTCACGATGGAGCTCCATTAATTGATCAAGAAGTGTATTAATCTCATTAAGAGGAAGACGCAAAACAAATGCTGCCTCAATAGCACGTTCACTGATATCTTGTGCACGTAACCGTAATTCTTCTAAAGCACGCTCATCTTCTGGCTTTCTGTCAAAATCTCTTTTTAAAGTTTCAGTATTTTCTTCAAGAGTCTCAATAATCAACTGTTGTTGCTGAATAATTTCATCAACTGAATAAGAAGCTATCGTTTGTTCGACAATTGTATTTTGTGCCCCCCTATTACCCCATGCACCAGAATTAAATACAAAGATAATCCCCAAAAGAAGGAAAAGTATGTGGATGTTTTTTCTACAAAATGAATACATATCTACCTTATGAGCACAAAAGGGATTTTATTTCTCTCTTTTAAATATGGTATAAAGTAGATATTTTCAACTTTTATAGAATAATCTTATAAAAGCTTTCCCTTATCCTATAATACTGATAATAAGATAAAAGAATGATAAATAAGCTGAACTCAATAAGATTAAAGAAGGCACTCTAGCATGTTTTTTTTGCACCTTTATTGCAAAAAAGAAGATTTTCTTCCTTTGACAACCTGGATTTTTCTATCCAGTTTAGGTGTATTCTTGACGAGCAACCTAGAAACGCGTGCTTATTTAATCAAACAATCACACACCAATAACGTCATTAAAACGAATAGATTTGATTTACATCATAAGTGTGATCATGTGAATGTTACCACAACTGAAAACAAAAAACTTGTAACACTCCATACAGAATCTATTTTTATGAGGACCTTTCAAAAAATCCTAACATTGGATTTCTTTTTAATAAGGATTCCAGCTGTTGACACACGATTTCGTAACGTTAAAACACAATATTTCTCAAATAAACGCGCTCCTCCCAATGAACACACTTAATTCTCTTCCTTGAATATAAAAACGATCATCTTATTTTACTTGTGCTTTTAACTTTGAATAACTGTTAGATTGCCTATTTACGGAATATATCATGCGTACACCTGGTTGGTTAACTACCCTTTATTGTTTTATTCTTTTAAGCAGCATTTATGTTGCCTTACCCAATTTATTTTCACACGAACAAGTTAAAAACTCGAAATTCTTACCCGACACCCGTGTAGCACTTGGTCTTGACCTTCAAGGAGGCTCTTCTCTCCTGCTCGAGGTTGATAGCAAAACGTTAAAACGCGATCAGTTACATATAGTTTTAAGCAATGTGCGCAATGTATTGCGTGAAAAACAAATCCGCACCTCAAGTGTGCGTATCATTGAAGATAGCGTTATTGCCCTTATTTCTGACCCATCGCAAACTGAAAAAGCACTCTCTGCTTTGAAAACATTAATAACCCCCATACACAGTAGCTTTGGCACAACAGAACATAACATCACGATCAGTGCTCAAAATGAAACTCTCCGCGTCACATTAACAGAAGCTGGTATAAAAGACCGTGTCAGCAATGCTATTGAACAAAGCTTAGAAATCATCCGTCGTCGTATAGATCAAGTTGGTGTTTCAGAACCAGCCATCCAAAAGGTTGGAAATGATCGTATTATGGTCCAATTGCCTGGACTACAAGATCCAAAACAACTGCGTGATCTTTTAGGAACAACCGCTAAGATGAGTTTTCATCTTGTTCCTTCTAATGTGGACCCCAATAATCCCCCTATAGGTGTTTCTATTCTCCCTGGATACACTGATGCAACACAACATTATGCAATTTATGATCAAATTGCTTTAGATGGAAATGTCCTGAAAGATGCCCGTGCAGGTTTTGACCCCCAAATACCAGGACGTTCCATTATTTCATTTACGCTAGATTCCGTTGGCGCAAAAATATTTGCTGATATAACACGACAAAATATTAACCGTCCTTTTGCCATTGTTCTGGATAATAAGGTTTTAACCGCTCCGACCATCAATAGTGTCATTCCCAATGGACAAGGTCAAATTACAGGAAACTTTGACCCCAAAGAAGCCTCAACTCTGGCTGCTCTGCTTCGTGCTGGTTCCCTCCCCGCACCACTCACGGTCATTGAAGAGAGAACTGTAGGTCCAAATCTTGGTGCTGATGCCATCCAAATGGGACTTTACACCGGCATAATTGGCTTTATTCTTGTTGCAATTTTTATTTTTCTTCTCTATCGTATTTGGGGATTAATTGCCAATATAGCGCTAGCTCTGCATACAATTTTAACATTTGCTGCACTGAGTCTTTTGGGAGCTACGCTTACGCTGCCTGGTATTGCTGGTATTATTTTAGGTATCGGTATTGCCGTTGATGCTAATATCCTTATCAATGAACGTATCCGTGAAGAAAGTCGAAAAGGTGTGGGTGCTTTTGCAGCCCTAGATCGTGGATTTAAACACGCTTTTGCAACCATTGTTGATGCAAATGTTACAGCAATTATAGCGACCGTCTTACTATTTTGGTTCGGGACCGGTCCCGTTCGTGGTTTTGCCGTAACAATGCTGCTTGGTATTATCATCTCCATGTTTACAAATATCACCATTGTACGCATCATCATGATTTGGATCGTTCGTAAATGGAAAATTAAAAAATTGCATATTCACTCTGCTTTCAACATCATGTCACAAAACACAACTTTCCACTTTATGAAAGCACGTTTCATTGGTATTGGCGTCTCAATTGTTTTATCAATGGCTTCAGTTTTTCTCTTTTTTAAGCCTGGATTGAATTTTGGTATTGATTTCATTGGCGGAAGCCAAATGAGTATTACCACGAAAGGACCAGCAGATCTAGCAACTCTGCGTTCCAAGCTTTCTACTCTTAATATTGGTGAAATTACCTTGCAAAATATTGATAACGAAAATACCGTATTAATTCGCATGCAGAAACAAAGCGGTGGCGAAGCACAACAAACCACCGCCATTGATAAGGTCAAAACAGCTGTACAAAATATCTATCCCGATACCACATTCGATCAAATAGAAATTGTTGGTCCCAAAATTTCAGGTGAGCTTGCCACAGCTGCTTTTACTGCTGTTATTCTTGCAGCTATTGCCATGTCTCTCTATATATGGTTACGCTTCGAGTGGTTCTTTGCCATTGGAGCAATTATCACTCTCATTCTAGACACCACAAAAATGATTGGCTTTTTTGCTTTATTTCAATTTGATTTTAATTTAACGGCTATCGCCGCACTCTTAACAATTGTTGGATATTCTATAAATGATAAAGTTGTCGTCTATGATAGGATGCGCGAAAATATGCGTCTTTATAAAAAAATGCCGTTGCGCGAACTGATTGATCTGTCCATTAATCAGGTTCTTGTACGTTGTTTTTTTACATCAGCCACAACAATTCTTGCGATGCTCCCCATGGCGATATGGGGTGGAAGTGCTGTTCATAATTTTGCATTACCCATGGTCTTTGGGATTATTATTGCAACATCATCCTCTATCTTTATTGCTGCTCCTATTTTACTCCTGCTAGGAAATTGGTGGCGTGAGAGAAATAATCGTGCAAATATCAAAGTGAAATAAAAATGCCCTTTAATGCGTATGGTACATCTCGCCTCTCTTCTCATAGAAATATAGTCGTTTTCATTCATTCGCTTTTTGATCAAGAATAGTAAATACTCCATGCTCCACGACACACCACTTATCACAACTATTGTTGCAGGCTTATGTTTAGCATTTCTCTTGGGAATGATTGCTAGCCGTTTACGTATTTCACCACTTGTAGGCTATTTGTTAGCTGGTGTTATTGTGGGACCCAATACAGGCGGATTTAAAATAGATTCCGTCATCATTAATCAACTTGCTGAAATTGGTATTATTTTGCTGATGTTTGGTGTTGGGCTCCACTTTTCATTAAAAGACCTTTTATCTGTCAAAGCTATTGCTGTTCCCGCTGCTATTGCACAAATGGCATTTTCTACTTTTCTAGGTTTGTGCCTTGGTCTGATTATGGGATGGGGCTTTAGTGGTAGTTTGATCTTCGGTCTTGCTTTATCCATAGCAAGTACCGTTATCCTGCTACGTGCTTTGCAAGAGCGTCATCTTATTGAAACAGAAAAAGGACGCATTGCCGTTGGATGGTTGATTATTGAGGATTTAGCAATGGTCCTTATACTTGTCCTCATCCCTTCCTTGGCAAGTGCCCTCAGCAATACCAAAAAAGAAGCGTTGGATCCTCTTGTTCAATGGTTGGATTTAAGTATTTGGGGTATTTTTGGTCTCACCATCCTAAAAGTAATTGTATTTATTGCACTTATGCTCGTCATTGGGCGACGCGTTATCCCATGGCTTTTAAAAATAAGCGCACAATCGGGATCACGTGAATTATTTCGTCTTAGCGTCTTTGCTATTGCATTAGGAGTAGCTTTCGGAGCCGCTCATTTATTTGGAGTTTCTCTTTCTCTTGGTGCTTTTTTTGCTGGTATGGTCATGAGCGAATCAGAATTAAGCCACCGTGCCGCGGAAGAATCTTTACCACTGCGTGATGCTTTTTCTGTTCTCTTTTTTGTTTCTGTAGGCATGTTATTTGACCCCGAGAAACTCTTAACTCATTTTTTCCCTCTCTTAGCAACCTTATTCATTATCGTAATCGGAAAATCTGCTGTTGCCTTTTTCATCGTTAAAGCTTTTCGCTATTCTAATGCAACAGCTTTGACTATTTCTGCAAGCCTTGCCCAAATCGGAGAATTTTCCTTTATCCTTGCTGGTTTAAGTTTAAGCTTAGGACTTTTAAACAATGACGCTCATGATTTAATTCTTGGAGGAGCAATTTTTTCTATTTTGCTCAATCCTCTTGTTTTCATTGCCTGTAATAAAATTAAAAAACGTCTAGAAAAAAATTCTGCATCTTCACAAAATACCCAAACAATTATTGATATTGATCCACAAGATCCTGACCAAGATTTTTTACCGATGACCTTAAAAAACAACCATATCGTAATTATTGGCTATGGTCGTATCGGTAAGTGTGTTGCATTATCTTTAATAAATAGAGGTGAACCTATAGTGATCGTAGAAGAATCAAAACGCCTCTCTGATAAAGCGATTGCAGATGGCTTTGAGGCTATTTGCGGCAATATCATTCAACAAGAAATAATGAACGCAGCAAATATAAATAATGCACATAAAGTTGTTATTACAATGCGAAGTACCATTGAAGTAGGAGAATGTATCGTAAATATCCGTGATATGAAGAAAGATATCCAGATAATCACACATGCATTATCCGACACAGAAACAACATATCTCATTGATTTAGGTGCTGATGTTGTAGTAACAGATGATGAAGAAATTGCCAATGGCATTATAGAGTATATAACAGAACGAAGATCTGTAAGGAATATGCTCAATCATGAAAATTTACAGAAAACATAAAATGGATACAGAATCGTGAAAATAAAGCAATTTATATGGCCATTGATTGGTATCTTAGCAATGCTGGTATCTATTCGAATTCTTTACATGAAGCTCTCTGCCATTTCATTTGGGGATGTATTGGAGCGCTTGAGCAATTTAAATGCACAGCACTGGTTATTAGCCTGTTTATGTTCTCTCCTAGCTTATGCTGCTCTTGCTGGATATGATCGAATTGCCTTGCAACATCTAGGCCATAAAATTTCTTGGATTTTTATCGCTATATGTTCATTTACAACCTACGCTCTTTCACACAATATCGGTGCTTCAGTTTTTTCTGGTGCCGTTGTACGCTATCGCGCCTATAAAATGAAAGGATTAAACGGAACAGAAATCGCAATATTAGTAGGTTTTTGCTCTTTTACTTTTGTAATCGGCACAATCTTACTTTTGGGAATCGTTTTGGTGCTGCAACCCGAAATTATCACCCTCATTCATAAAGAACTTCCTGAATGGCTCGGAACAACGGCTGGAGCAATTTTACTCAGCTGTATAGCACTTTATACGTTTGGCAGCTGGCTTCAGTTAAAACCCTTACGCTTGGGTAAAAAAATTCAACTTTCCTATCCACGGCTGAAAATTGTTATTCAACAGCTTCTCATTAGCCCTCTAGAGCTTTTAGGAGCAGCAGGAATTATATATGCTGTTCTCCCACATAACGCAGATATTCATTTTATATCTGTTCTTGGTGTTTTCCTAGCATCTTTTACGATAACTCTTCTCTCTAATGCTCCAGCAGGAGGAGTAGGAGTTCTTGAAGCTCTCTTCATAACAGGCATGCCCAATATAAATCCAACCGATGTTATTGCAGCACTTATTGTTTTTAGAATGTTTTATTTGATTATACCGCTCATCCTTTCATTATTTGTGGTCGTCATTTTTGAGGTGCAACAATATTGGAAAAGAGCCCCCAAGACACCACCTGAATAAATAAAAGGCTATCAATGACTTCTTTTTTATGTACCTATAAAAGAACAAAACATCATCGTGTTGCCAATTTACATATCTTTTTTAAGAAACCTCTCTCAACGCTCTTCTCCATTACACAACAATACCCGTAAATGGTATAATAGTAAAGCTATTGTTGCACCATCATCTTTATACTTAATAAAAGAGCAAGCCTGCGCCATTATATTATTTTTCCAATGTTATGATAACTTTTAGCACTTAAGAACATTAATAAGAATTATTTTTATGCCTTTCTTCAATAGTCTTTATCCACACGTTAATCCCATTTATGATGCACAAATGTATGATTTTAATTAATTTATTATAAGAGGGATTGAAACAAAAGAAGTTTATGATAGTAAAGTTTTTTTCAAACAAAGAATAATTAATTCTTTATAAATCAATATATTATAATGAATCTGAGTGGCTTTCTTAATATTTATATTTTTAGAGGTTTAGCTAACGGAAAGACAGCATAGCGTAACCACACAGCTTAATATTTTAAAACTTTAAGCCTCATTAAAGTTTATTGTCTTTCGTTTAACAGGTATTAGCTTTAAACAATTAAACTGATCTAATTTTATTCCTTGTCTGTTCAAGATATTGATTTATAATGATAATTCACTGCTTTGCATATTGAATGAGAGTCCCGAATAACCTAAGATTCTCTCATTTTA
>NZ_JBHIQH010000021.1:0-1312 GCF_042196485.1 Bartonella sp. AD24XZML
AGTGGGGGAAATACTACATTTGCAGGCGCCGTGGTTTCTGCAAACCGTGTAGAGATGGGTGTTGGTGGTGATTTCACCATTACCAGCCTCAGTGATACGGGACAAAGTTCCAGCAAGCAAAACTCTGTTTCTGCTGGGTTTAATGGTGGAAAAAAGGATGATGTGGCGACAACCAATATTGCCTTTAACAAGGATAAAACCTCTAGTGATTATCACAGCGTTGTGGAACAATCCGGCATTAAAACCGGTGATGGCGGCTTTGATATTACAGTGGCGGGTGCAACAACCATGACCGGAGGTATTATCGGTAGCACCGCACCGGCGAACAAAAATAAACTGACCACAGGAACCATTAAAACGAGTGATATCACCAACAGTGCTGATGCTCAAGCCAACAGCGATGGGATCAGCATTTCTGCGGGTGGACCCATGTACCAAGGCAAATACGGCGTTGGGAAAAACATTGTTAAAAATATCTTAGATCATGCAAAAGCCAAAGATTCAGAGGAAGGCTATACCAAATCCGCTATCAGCAATGGAACCATTGTGCTGACAAATGAAGCAGTGCAAAAGGCGTTGACGGGACAAGATGTGGAACAAGCCATCGCCTCCCTTAACCGTGATACTGCTAGCGCCCATAAGAGTGTACAACAGCTCGATGTAGGCAAGCTGGAACAAATCGTCCATGAAAACCGTGAAATGGCANCGATGAAAAGGGTAATATAATCTATGAAATAGATGCAAATGGACAGTATATTAAAGACGCTCGTGGACAAAATATTCCTAAGTTTCATTATTTGACGGATGAAGAAAAGCAGCATTTGCAAGAAGGCTCTGATGGCAAGGTGCATGTGTCCCTCAATGGCATCTTTACTTCCCCAGAGGGGGCAGCAGGGTATGCCGTACAACATGCGGACAATCAAAATGAACCGCTTTATTTTGTTGTGTTCCCAGAAGCCGATTCTGCGATTTCAGAGCTTCTGGTGGCAGGATACCAGAAGTTTATGGAAAATAACCTTTGGGGTTTGACTAATTCAACACAAGAAACAAAAGAGCTGATATATCGCTATGGTAATACAGGATTGCATATTGATGCGCATAGTCGTGGCAGTATGACAGGCTTTAATGCGCTGAATTCTTTCAAGCAAGAAGGCGTGCATGGAATAGCTAAAAACACAACAATCAAATTTGTTGGTCCAGCGGCTAATGCTTCAGCTACAGCTGGTCTGTTAGGTTATGCGAGTGATGGCAAACAAACTACTATTGAGTTGGAAAACCATGCTGATGATTTTGTTGGTAGATTGATTGGTGG
>NZ_JBHIQH010000022.1:0-19601 GCF_042196485.1 Bartonella sp. AD24XZML
ATTGGATACTGCCTTTATTGAGGGTTTGGCGGTATCCGTTGAGGGGAAGGATGCACTCTTTTGAGGGCTGGAGTGCATCCTTTCCATGGATTGAATGCACTCTTTGGAGGCTAAAGTGCATCCATAGGGAAAGGCATATTCCATAAGAAACAGAGATAACCAAAAGATTTGTTTTTATATTTTATATTGATAGGTTGCTGTATTTGCGAGGGCTATTCATTCTTTATTCTCAATATTTAAGATGATTATGTGATAAGGGTTGTTCGTCAATACAATCGTAAAAGACGCTGAGTATTTTTATAAAAATTGAGATATTTTTGCGCCTTTTTCTTGTTTTTTTTGTGTTTACACAAGATATGCACGGCTTTTCAACAGTTTGTTTTTTTAGCTTTGCTAATGGCGATGGCGTTGGCTAAACACTTCAATTGTTTTAACTGCTTTAACACCGCCTTTAAAAAACAGTGCTTTATAATATGACAAAATAAGCTGTATAACTTTTGATTCTTACGCGATGCTAGAAAAAGGGGAATGTTAGGAGAGATGTTGTTTATATTCTTAGTTTATCTCTTAAGGTAGGAAGATTAACATATTTTCCGGATCTATTTTTATTTGGTTTGACGGTTAAAGAGCAATAGCTGAATGGGATCACACTTGTCTCATGTTTTTATTCTCACGCTTTAGATTTTTTCTCATAGGGATTTTGTTTTTAATGGGAGTTTACGCGACTCACATAAAACAGAATGTTCTAAATGGAATATATTTGTGTTGCACATTTACCTACTTGTTTAAAAACATTATCTTATCATCGCAATTATATTGGTGATTGGGGATATTGGTAAATCTGATAATGGAGAAATCTCTTGTGAAGTGGATAAGTCCTTCTTTAAAATCTCATAAGGGGAAAGTCAGCACATTATCATGCTATTCGCGCTTCATATGATGACAGCCTTTGGCTCTTGAGCGTGTTCATAAGAGGCATTTTGATTCTTTATCTTTGAAGTGCGTTATTTCATATGTCTCTCATGTTTGTAATGTAGAAAAGACAAGGTGTTGATTGATGCAACATGAAATAAATTTAAAATGAGAGAATCCCTATGATATCTGCGTCTCTTAATTTTATATGAATAACGGGATATGATGATTATAAATCAATATGTTGTCGTGATACATCAACCTGTTGGGGGGCGATAAAGAAAGTTATCCAATAGTTAAGTCATTCTGTTATGCCGTAAAACACGGTCATTTGAGGTTTGGTGATATGAAGCAAGCTTCCTTGGATATGTTTTAAGTGTTTTTTAGGGCGTGGTGAATCTTTGAGACAGAGCAAGCTTCTGTTGCGCCTTGTGTTTAGCGGAAAATCCTGAATGGAAGCCAAGAGGGAAGTGTATCCAAGCTGTTTGTAAATCAGATTGAGTTAAGAATCTTTGTTCTTTGAGAATGGAACGCAAGTCAATTTGACAAAAGAATGATCTATTTTGCGGGTAGACCTTATGGAGGAATATCACAAAGCTCATAAGGAAGTGATTGAAGACAATACAGTTATAAAAAAGTACAGTCATAAAAAAAGTCCTCCGTCGCAATCAGAGGACCAAAAAGTAGGAGAATTTTAACATTAACTCGCAGGACGTGTCAAAAAAGAATAAATTTAAAAGGCCGTACTAAATACAAAAAAATCATACTTAAAGAACCTACCACATTATAATTAGCAGAGAATTGAAAAAATAGCAATATAAAAAATACTTTTTACAAAAAATTTTGTCATTTTGCATTAAAACTTAATACTTTTTTCAATTGAATATTTATTTTAAGATTCGATATTAATTAAACTATATTTAAAAATATTATGATGCATGCAAGCATCTTGAGAATATTCTTCAACAAAAAACGAATTAAGAGCCCCCATGATTATAGGATTGATATGGGGGAAGGATTTTTGTTTTTAAGAGTGTGGGGTGTATCTTAAGTATGTGTGTGGGGGGTGAAGTATTGTCCTTTTGGGTGTGGGGGGCAAGGTAATGAAAATGGGGGCGAGAGCTGCTCAATGCTTGAGCCCGTGTGTGGGGAAAGGGCAGAGGGGGCGGGGGCAACATGGGAGGCCGCTTAAAATGGCGAGGAGGGGGATTATTCAAAATGTTTATGGTTTGCATATCCCCAATGAAATGCGAGCAAGTCTAAACAATCTCGTAAATGATCGGCAAGAGAGTTTTGTTTGCGTTTTGAAGAACTTAATTCTTTTATCGCTTGTCCATAGCCGATAACGCGTTCAAGCAGTGAATAGCCAAGAATACCCAGTTGAACTTTGATTGTTCTTAAATGATTGGATGCTTCTATTTGACGTTCAATGGGGTGTATGTACCCTTGGCTACAGGAAACCTTTTCACGGGTGTAGTCAAGGCTCATGTGGAGATCGGCTTGGCTTTGACGCCAGTAAAAATAAAAACGTTCTGCTGCTTTATATTGGGCTTTGCTGAGATGTCCTTTCGCATATAAAAGGGCAATGGGATGGCTTTGTGCATTGGCAATGGCATTGATGGTGCGCGGATTGCTAGAACTTTCTCGATGATTGGGTTTAAAATAAGGATTACTTGTTTCAACAGGGATTTCTTGCGTCTTTAAATGACCAATGTGCTTTCCTTGATCTTGATGTTCAAGCGGGCAGGTTTGCGTATTTTTTTTCTGCTTATGGGTCATAGCATCTCCTTAAAAAATTTTAATTTTGCTTCTCGTTTTTAAAAAATGTTGCTTGCTCTAGGCAAAAGAGGGGGGTGAGAGGAAGACATGTGTTGGAGTGTGCCGTGTGGGTATGCGCTCTTGGGGGTGACTTGGACTGTTGCGCTTGTGTGTGGGAGCCCCATGGATTTGGCTCTTGAAAAGAGGGGTGTTTTGTCGCATGGTGGATTTTCCTTGAATGACTTGATGGGGGAGTGGCATGATGTTGCGCGGTATTTTTCTGCATTGTGGTTGTTGTCTTTGTGGTTCTGCTTCTTTAAAGAATGGGCGTTTTGTTGCATGATGGGCATTCTTTCTGATTTTATTGCTGTGGGGGGGGGAATTGATGTCGCAGGGTTTTGTTTTTTTGCCATGGTTGATGTTTTTCTGCCTCTTGGGGGCTTTATTTCTATTTATGTGGGATAAGAGGTATTTGAGGGATCATGAAAGGCATAAATTTTTTTAAGAGGATGGGGGTTTGGGGACTTTATTGGCGGGGATCTCATGTTGTTTATACGGTTGCTGAACGCATGGGGTGGCGCTGGCTTTGGTTCTCAATCCCGTGGAGTTTTGATGTCCTTTTGGGTCTTGTCATTGGGCTGGTTTATAGAGGTGTAAAGCATCTTGTTATGATTTGGCTTTAGAGCCTTGAAAAGATAGGGGGTTTGTCGCATTGTGGATATTTTTCTTGAGTGACTTGATGAGGGAGGTGAGTGATGGCGCGCGGGCTTTTGTCTCTGAAGGGATTGGTGTTTAGCTGTATTGTGGCCTATGTCTCTGTGGCTGTTTATGTGGAAATGAAGGCCCTTGGGATGACGTGGGGCGTATTTTTACAAGCTGTGGCGTTTTATGGCATTCCCGGTATTTTCCTTATGTTGGGTTATGAAGTAATGCAGCAGCGTGGTGTAACGAAGGGTTTGTTCCTCAAGATGGTGTTGTTGAGCTTCATTTTGGCTGCTGTCATTGATTTTGTTTATGCGCAAGCTGAGCATTTGGGTTTGGCTCAGGTGTGGTTCTCGAACAGGTGGGTGTTTAACATTCTTTTTGGCGTTGTCTTTGGTCTTGTCCTTGCTCTTATTTATAGAGGGGCAAGGCGTTTTGGTTTAGGATTTCATTCTTTGAAAAGGATTGATCTTTTGCTGCATTTTTGGCATGATCTCTAATTTTTGCTTATGAAAGAGCGGGGCGTATGGTGGTTGCGCGGGACATGTTTTTGAAGGGGCTGGCGTTTTGCTGCGTTGTTGGCATGGTCCTTGGTTTTGCTTATGAAGATGCGGGGCGACCGGTTATTACATGGGAGGTGTTTTGGCAGGGGGTGGAGCTTTCTTGCATTGCTGGAGCTGTACTTTTGTTTTATTGTTGTGGGAGCAAACAGTAGAACTGTATCGTGGGGCGTGTTTTTCAAGGCTGTGGTGTTTTGCACCATTGCTGTAGTGGTTCTTGGCTTTGCTTATAAGGGAGTGAAGCGTTTTGATATATCGTGGGAATTTTTAGTGATAGGAGCGGTGTTTGTTGCATTGCTGGAGCTGTCCTTGGTTTTGCTTATGAGGGTGCGGGGTAAATGGATATCGCGTGGGGTATTTTTATTGAAGTTTCTGGTGTTGGGTGGCGTTGTTGGAGCTGTTGTTGGATTGGCGTATAACGGAGCCAAGCATATGGGGGGGCACTGGTTTGTGATCTCGAACAATGAGGTGTTTCTGGGCACTATTGGACTTGTTCCTTTTTTTGTTTTGGAGGGGGTACGTTGTGTGCGTGTACTGTTGGGATGGTGCTTAAAAAGAATGAGCATTTTTCTTTCCCACGGGCGTGGTCTTTGATGTTCTTTCTGTGAGGGGTATTTGATGTCGAACGATGTAATGTTTTGGCTGTTGTTGGGATTTTTCTGCTTTTTTGCTCTGTCCTTGATTTTTATTTATAAGGGAGTGAAGCGTCGCTCTGTTACAGAGTGGATGTTTTGGAGATGGGTGGTGCTTTATGGCGTTGTTGCCACCTACCTTGGTTTTATTTATGTGGGCGTGGGCAGGCGCACTGTTGACGGGGAGTTGCTCTTGAAGGGGGCGGTGTTTTCTTGCATTTTTGCAACTGTCCTTGGTTTGGTGCATCTGGGCGTCAAGAGTATGCCTGTTGCGGGGCAAATGTTCTTAAAGGCGGTCATATTTTGTTGCATGATGGGCTTTATCCTGTGGTTTGCTGCTGTGGGCGTCAGGGATATGGATAGCATAAGGGCGGTATTCTTAAAGGGATTGCTCTTGACTGTATTGTTGAAAGTGCTCTTGGGGTTCTTTATACGCGAGCAAGGTGATACGGTGTTACAGAGGTTGTTGCGTGCTTTGAATTTTGTGCTGTTTTGCTGCATTTTGGCACTAATCCTTTTTTTTACCCGTCTGGGAGCAGAGAATCTAGGGTTGAGCTGGCTTTGGTTCTCGAATGATGGGATGTTTTCCTTTATTGTTGGATTTCTTTTTCCTTTGATTTATCAGGGTGTAAGGCGTGCGCGTGTTCTATGGGCTTGGTTCTTAAAGTAGGGGGTGTTTTTTTGTCTTATGGGTGTGATCTTTAATGGGCTTGCTGTGAGGGGTATTTGATGTCGAACGATTTGTTTTTTTGCTGTTGTTGGTGTTTTCCTACCTTTTTATTGTTGTCGTTATTGGTACTTATAAAGTTTCCAAGCGCTTCGATATTCCGTGGTGGCGGGCGGCGTTTTATTGTATTTTTGGTGTTTCCCTCTTTTTGAAGGAAGTGCTGTTTTATTGCATTTTAGGAGTCGTTCTTTTTTTAGCTCTTGAGGGGATGGAGAGTATGGACATACCATGGGGACTCCTGTCCTTGATGGGGATCGTGTTTGCTGCACTGTTGGAGTGGTTTTTGATTTTGCATATGAGGGGGCGGCGAGATGGGGTGGTGACGCGTTGTTTGTGGTTATTGAAGGGGGTGGTGTTTTGCGCCGTTGTTGGAGCGACCTTTTTTGTTTGCCTTTGGGAGCAGAGAATCTAGGTTGAGCTGGCTTTGGTTCGCGAAGGATTGGTGTTTTTCATCATTTGTGGATTGATCCTTCTTGTTGTTTCTGTGGGAGCAAGGCGTGCGCGTTTGAAGGCGGAGGCGTTTTTAAAGAGAGTGGGGTTTATGGGGTATTACAGATAACGTCGAGGGAATGATTGTTCAAAAGAACAGCGATAGCGGTAGGTTTGGGGATCAAACCAAAGCCCTATTTTGCCTTCAAAATCACCGGAACGTTGTTTGGCAATATTCATAATGACGCCAGGGCGTTTGGCTAAATCTGCTTTTTCTTGTGTGAGAGAAGCGGCAAAGATTTTATCTTCCAACGACCGATTGCGCCAAATGGTGATAATGTTAAAGGCATTGGCACCAATTTCTGAGGCGCCTTTAATGTCTTCTGTGCTGGGGATATCTTTATCCAGACCGCCTTTGCGGGCATGGGCTACAAGGTGAATATGTACATTGTTTAAAACAGCCCAATCAACCATTTTATAAACGGCTTGTTCTTGTCTTGCATAATCATCAGAGGCAATGCCAAGCCGCATCAAACTGTCGATGATAAATTGATCGCAGCCATAGCGCGCACGACAATAGTCAAAGACTTCAAGCAAGGTATCTACGCTCGATTTGCCAACATGCTCATAAAGAATAAGCCCATCGTCTAAAAAATGAAGAATCCGTTCAATTGTCTCTTTTGTAGGCTGTTCTAAGCCGCCCGTTTGTTTGGTTAAACGGCGAAGTGATTGTTCTCCTTTCATTTCTAGAGACGCTAAGCAAAGGCGACTCTTTTGTGCAATCCAATGGGGAATACAGTCTGATAATAATTGGCTTTTACCTGCACCACTCGCACCACTCCAGAGCGTTAATTCTGCTGGGCGGAAATGCAATTTGTCCTTCAGTTTAGGATAGGGAACCGTATAACCAAGATGTTTTTCAGGCTCTGGCCAAAAAAGCCCAATCACTTGATCTTTATAGTCTGAGGCGCGCCGTAAACCTTCTGGTGCAAAGCTTTGTGCTGAGGAAAAGGCGGCTTTTATGGTGGCTTTATCAATCCCTGCGGTTAAACAGTCATTGGCATCTTTAAGGGGTAAACGGACACGGTAGCAACGGTGGCGTCCAAGCCTGCTGGCAATCTCACGGGCTGCTTCTTCTCCGGGCTTGTCCATATCGGTGGCTAAAAAAATCGTTTCAAAAGATTCTAAATGATCAAATTCATTTTCAATCCAGTTGTGTTTGCCTCCACTGCCTCCTCCAAAGGGGACAGAGACCGCCGGATATCCATAGGCGGCTAAGGAAAGTGCATCAATTTCTCCTTCAGTGATAACAATGGTACGGTTTGTTGAAGAAAAAATGGGAAATGGCGCCTGTTGGGGCGCATGCGTGGGTGCCTGTTGGTGTGTGTGTGTGGAGGCGGGGTTGGTTGTGGCGGTGTTTTGGGGTGCCTGTGTAGAGGCGGGGTTGGTTGAGGGTCCCTGCTGCTGAGGTGTGTGTTGGAATGCTTGCTGAGGTGCCTGCTGGGTTGCTTGTTGGGGCGTGTGTGTGGAGGGGTGGTTTGTGGGGTAAAGGGCTTGCCAACCAAATAAAATCGGTTCACATTGGGAGGCTGTTGGTTTGGTTTTTGCTCCTGCTTGTGCGAGCCGTTCTTTGACTAAAGCAAGGGTGCCGTCGGGTTTATAAAAGGGAAAAATGATTTTTTCACCATCTTCTCCTATGCGGTAACGCTTTATAATTTCTAGAGGAATGCGGCGTTCTTCGTGGAGATAGGTTTTTACAAGATTCTGCGGGTTCTGCCCTGTAGGAACCGGTGGACGGCGATAGGAACGATGGGGCGCCATAAAGGGTTTGGGGCGTGTCAGATTGAGAGTCGCGCGTGCTTCTTCTAAGGCTTGAGAAAGGCTAATGCCTTTGACTTCACACCAAAGGTCTAAAAGATCTCCTCCAGTGCCTTCTGCAAAATCATACCAAAGTCCTGCTTTACTACCACTCAAGCAAATCGATAAACTTTGACCAGCTTCACCACGTGTGTTGCCTACAATCCAATTGTTGCCTCGTTTGTGCCCTTGGGGAAGAAGCATTTCTGCTATTCTATCTGCTTGTGAGATAAGTTTTTGTTTGATTTCAAAAATTGTGCTCATGGTCATTCGTGATATTATTGTCGTTTTTCTCAAGATGTGAGAAGTGAGGACTCTGTTTTTGCTGTTCTCACCGTTTGATCTGATCGTAAAGTCCCGTAGTGCTATGGGGCTTGCCAGTCTACTTTGAGAGCTTCTTTGCCGCTCTTTTCTTGCTAAAGGGCTTGCTCTCACTCAAGCCTTCTGAAATGGCTCTATTGATGTTTGTTTGCCAAGAGCATGGGAAGTGGCGCCTTGGGAAAAGGAGGAAGGTGGAAAGGAGGAATGATGCAAGAAGGTGGGTGTGGATATGCCTGTGAGGGGGTGGTGCATGCTGGAGTTCTGTTGGGGTGTGGTGTGGGGGGGGTGTATGTTGGGGAGCCTGTGGGGGGACTTGCGTGGGGAAAACGCTTTTGTGATGAGAGCAAAATGGGTGATGTTGTCTCGTTTTGCTGTGCGAAGAGCTTATTTCATTGTTGTTTTGCCGCACTTTGTTTTGTTCTGTGTTATTTTGTCCGATGCTGTTGTGGTTTTGAAACATTTTTATCCCCGCCCGTGCTTGAAAAATACATTGTTTTTGTGATGTCAAAAATTGTCGCTATAGTTGATCAAACTGCGGTAAAGCGTGTCGTTGTTCTCAGAGGTAAAAGATGAGGATCCTCCCTGTTTTTGCTGTTCTTGCCGTTCGATCTCACGGCGAAACCAGTTGCGCCATGTGGCTTGCCAGTCTACTTTGAGTGCTTCTTTGCCGCCCTTGGCTTGCCAATAGTCGCGAAACTTCTTTTCTTGCCAATGGGCTTGGCTTTCACTCAAGCCTTCTGAAACTGCCGCCTTGATGTCTGCTTGCCAATGCTCAGGAAGACGATGCCCTTTGGCAACTGAGGTTGTGGTTTTTTTGTTGGAAGAAGGAGGGACGGAGGCAGGAAGATTGCTGGGGGGAAGAGTGGTGGCGGATTTTGTTTTTTCCCCCGTGACAATTTGCGCGATAGGGGCGGGAGTGAACTCGGCTTGGCGAGCGTTTAAAGGGGAGGCGTTTTTTTGCTCCGCTTCTTCTTGTGGAGGAGAAGGGAGAGGTGAATCAAGAGCCGATAAGGGTGATGGATGATCGCTTTGTTCAAAACTCTCTTCGCAGGAAAAACAAGGTTCTATCTCATCAAACAAAATTTTCTTTTCTAAAACACCGTAAGGTGTTTCCTTTTCTTCTGCCTTTTGAGCTTTTGAGCTTTGTGCAACATCTTTTGTACTTTCGTTAAGCAGTTGTTGCATCTCTGCATTGATTTTCTTGCGTTTTTTTGCCGAAGAACGACCCGCAAAGGATTTTTGTTCAAGCAATTTTTCACGCTCTTGAAAAACATTTTCGCAACGCTTGTTCCATAATCCATTGGCTAAATTTAAAATCTTACCCTCTTGGATGAGCATCTCTAAAACATTAACAAAAGTTCGCTTGTCACAACCACAAAGACGCGCTAAACGTTCTTTCGATATTTCTAAAGGTCGGCCACGGGCATACATTTCATTGAGAAGAATCGTATAGATTCCAATTTCGTGTGCGCGCATCCCACGTACACCTCCTAGAAAGTCATTTTGATACCAACAAACATATGGAAGCCTAGACGATTCATAATGAGGAGTTTCTTGTTGATTAGCGTGTTTCATACTGCAATCTACTTTCTTCTTTTTTATACATTTTTATTGATGATAAAAGCTCAAATAAGGATTTAACTTGTGTTGCTTTTGGCTCTGTTCGATGATGATTAGAGGCTTCTTTACGATGCTTATAAATGATTGGCTGTGCTTGAAGCGCATGCAAACTTACGATTTAAGATTGCGGTGATGGAAAAAATAAAGAATACCACACATTCTCAACGTACTTGCTTTTGGGCAGAAGCTTTGGAGGTGGTCTTTTATATCCGGTAGGGTGGTTAAAGTGTTTTTATGATCTAAAAATAAAAAAAAATCCCCCTAAAAAGTAAAATTTGTTTCCTTAATTTTATCCTTTTTAGAGGATAATGCAAGCCCGTTTTATAAAAAGGACGTGTTTTTTTAAAAAGACGCGCTATATGGTGAAATTATGAATATCGATGGTTGGCGTCAAAGATTAAGAATCGCTTTGGAAAAAAGTGGGCGGTCAAAAAGATCTATCTCCCTCGCTGCCGGTAAAGGCGCGGGGTACCTTCATTCTATTCTTTCTGAAGGAAAAGAACCAACAATCGAATCTCTCTCGCGAATTTGTCACGAAATTAATATCAGTATGAATTATATTCTTTACGGGAAAGGGGCTAGCCCTGAAGATAAAGAATTTATAGAGCTTATTTCGAAACTCTCTCCGCAAGAGAGACGGGCGATTTTGACTCTTTTGCGGCGACCAATTGACGAAGCTTCAAAATAACTTCCTTCTGTGCTTTTGAATCAAGGCGACTCCAGTGTTTTATTAATATTATGTCACTCATTTTATCTCTCCTGTGTGTTTATAATTGCAATTTTGTAAGAACAAATAGAGAACAACAAAGGGGCATGAGAGGAACAAAGAATAATAGATTTTTCTTTACATATGTCATTTGAACCCCGTAGATATTTAAAATATATCTTTTATGAAGGATAAAATGGTTGACATCTCTCCTATAGAGGAGATAAGACTAACGCTATATTTAGTCTTGTCAAGACAAGGCTATGCTTTATCAACTATCTAAAGGGGGAAATCATGAAAAATATTCCATTCGTTAAAGAGGATGAAATCATTATCGTTTTATGCGAAGAGGAAAATCCTTGTACTTATGAAGGAACAATCGACGAAATCGAAGAAGTGCTCGAACTGATTGAAGAATGTGAAACTGTTTATAGAGTTTTACGACTCGATCTGACAACTTCTCATGCTGAAGATATTACGGAACAAATCGCTGATTTTTATGTCGAAAATCATGAAATGAATGAAGAAAATACACAATTGCAGCCCTTCATTTTGAATAGTGAAGCTTATCATGCTTGTTTGAATGAAAGAGCGGTTTGCGATTATGAAGATAATCTCTATGGCTCTTATGAAAAACAGCATCGTTTACGCCCATGTGATGTCTTGACAGATTATTGGTGGTAAACATGCCAAGTTATCTCAAGACTTCGTATCAAGGGATTCCACTTTATTATGCTGGAAATATGCGAAATTTAATCAGACTCGAACCACAAAAACACAACGCTATACTTTTTATATCGCAAGAAGTGGCTCTGTCTATGGCAAAAAAATTGGAGGAAGAATATTGCCGCCATGATTTTTCCGTCGTGCAGTAGCAGGGTTGAAAAAGAAGCCGCAATGATGGGCCAAAGTGCTTTTTCATTGCGGTGACAATGGTGCACGTTATGCTTTCGTTCTTGGAGGGAAGCTTAGGGGAGCCGCTTTGGGGGGGGAGAGCTTTGCGCGGGGATTTTCTTAGCCGATATGGGAAAGGGGGGCATGAAGAAAAGAGCCTATATATGAGGAATTGTGGGCGCTTGTGTGGGGGATAAGGCAATGAAGGGGCAGCGGGTTATCCAGTGGGGGTGAAGCGATACGGAAAGCATACTGGAGAACAAAAATGAAGGCTTAGGGGGAAGAAAAGCAGCAGTACAGACAGGTTCCAACCTATAAAAAGGCACGTTCAAGGGGGAAAGAGCCGGTTTTTGTATTTTTGCGGCACGCAAGTAGGGAGCTTGGAATGATACCTAAAGCATGCTGGAAAATGGAAGGAGGTGTTTGACGGGGGAGGTCGTTAAAGCTTGTTTAGACGTATTGGGACACGTGGGGGCTTTGGGAAACTTTTGTGTTGAGTGCTGGGGGAGCACCGCAATGATGGACCCAAGTGCTTTTTCATTGTGGTGACAATGGTGTGCGTTATGCTTTCGTTCCTGGGGGGGGGGAGCTTTGCGGGAAATTTTTTAGCCGATATGAGACAGAGGGGGGTGAAGAAAAGAGCTTATGAATGAGAAATTGCTGGTGCTTTGCGAGGGGAAAAGGTGTCGGCTGGGTTTCTTTGGGGGGATTGAGAAACCTGCGGGGGGAATGTTGAGAGGGGGCAGCAGTTTTTTTGTTTTTTTAGGGCACAATATTGAAGGATGTTGTTGTCTTTAGTCCGTGTGAGGGAAACAGCTTAAAAAAAGGTGAATGCTTTAAAGAGGATATATTACAAAACACCTTAAAGATGAAGGGGAAAAATACTATGCCAATCATTATCGATTGTATTCAAGGAACAGAAGAATGGCAGAAAGTGCGTAATGGTTTGATTACGGCTTCTTTGTTTGAGATGGTTATGGCGCAAAAAAAACAGGGGCAAAAAACGTCGCGCTATCAGAGTGTGATGATGAAATTGGCGGGAGAAAGAATTACAGGAAAAACTGTTGATGAAGGAACAACGCTTTCTCAGCGACGCGGGACTGAATTAGAACCAGTCGCACGACAGCTTTATGGAAAACTGACACATACAGAACCTGAATGTATTGGCTTTGTTTTGGCAGATGATCGCGGACAAGGATTTTCCCCCGATGCTTTTGTGGGAAAAAATGGCTTATTAGAAATTAAAACAAAAAAACCTGAAATTTTAATCCCTCATTTCATGCAAAAGAGCTTTCCAGCAGAACATAAAGCACAATGTCAAGGGGGATTATGGATTTCTCAACGCGAATGGGTGGATTTAATGCTCTATTGGCCGGATATGCCCCCTTTGATTAAACGGGCTTATCGTGATGAAGCGTATATTTGCAAACTTGAAAATGAAATTAACCGTTTTAATGAGGCGTTGGAGAAGATGGTACAGCAAATTAAATCTGTTGGGACAGGTTTTCATATAAGAACAGAAATTGCTTTGAAGGAGGGGAAAGAAAGGGTGCTTGGAATGAAGACAAGACGTATGCTGGAGGGGAAAACGAGAATGAGACGGGGTGGGAAGGGATCTTGTGTAGCGTTGAGGAGAGGCAAGCTTTAGTCATAAGGCAAGAAGTAAGCGGAAAAGCAGGTGGGTTTGAAGGGAGAGAGACTTCGCGTGACAGCTATTGCTTGGGAAAATGGAAAAAGGTGTTTCAGAGGGGCAGTCAAGTGAAAAATAAGAGAGATAAGGAAGTACTTTGGGGGAAGATGTTAGGGAAGTGAGATAGGGGATGTGGGGTGCGGTTCTGGCCGCTTTTGTGTTGTGCCGTGTTTGGGGGCGCGATGAAAGGCCCCATGATGGCTAAGTTGCCGGACAAGTGCTTTTTCATTGGAGAGGAAATGGTTCTTGTGGTGCTTTTGTTTTTTGGGAAAGAGTCGTTTGAGGGGCGTTTTTTAGCCAATATGGGAAAAAGGATGTAGGGACATGAGAAAAAGCCTGTGTGGAGTCAAGTAGGCTCGTTGGGGAAAGGTTGGGGGGCGGATTGTGGAAGAAAATAGAAGAGTAGGGAAAACGGGAGAATAGGGAAAGAACGGATAGAGATATTATAATCTTTATGTTTTTCTACACTACCTTGTTATAGAAAATCAAAAATGACCACATTTTGTGAATTCACTGTGGGTCGCTCTTAAAGCTCTTCAAAAGCACTGATCAATAGATACTTCTCCATATAAATTTGATAAATGATATTAGTATGATCCCGAAGATAAATGCACCAATATTTACCAAATATCCTTTTATACTGATGAAAATTAATAACCCTATACTTATTATTCCTAGTGGTATATTCCACGTAAAAAACGAGATTATATAACACATTATAGGTATTATTCCACAAATAATGAAAATTACATTCATGATACTACCAATTACATGCTCGGTATTATCTTGTCGTCTGTTCTCTTGGTTTCTACTAATTTCAGAAGCCTTGTCATTATCTTTAAAAGTTTTATGATAGAACTGATTGTAAGCAGCTCTCTTTTGAGGATCTTTAAGAACTTCATAGGCTTCACAAATTTTTCTGAATTTTTGTTCTGCTTCGGTACTAGAATTATGATCAGGGTGGTATTGCAGAGCTAATTTACGAAAAACAGATTTTATCTGTTTATCGTTGCATGCGTAGCTTACACCAAGAATTCCATAATAATCGTCTTCATTTACTATCATTAAATACAGCCACTTTGTGTATTGCTCTTATTTTATAAGATCGTTTAATTGATCTCTTTTGAATGTATCGACATGTGTTATTTTTATGTTATAAATATGGTGAAAATTGTATTGAGTGGTATGGCTGTACTTGGGGCTATTGTCTCTAAATGAGAGGAGATACAGTTCAAAACGCTTAAAAATGCAGCATACCCTTTGAGAAGAAATTTTCATAAAGTTATGGAATGAATAGATCAAAGTTTATGGTAATTTTGTATACTCTATGATAACTTTGTATAAGATCTCAATTTCATGATCAAGTTTCTCAAGTTCTTTCTTGTTTTTAGCTATACGCTCTTGATATGTCTCTATGTGTTTCATAAGGTTTGAGAGATGTGTATGCTCATGAGAGTGTTTTGCTTCATTCACATGTCGCATTGCGTCTATTTCTAATTCTATAAGGGTGCACAGAGTATTAAATACATGATGTCGTTTTTTGATTATATTCTGCCATTTTTTTATTACATTGACATGTTTTTCATAGAGCAGTTGCGATAACTGCTGCTTGTTTTCCAAAAAAATGTTTTTTCTATCCAGAGAATTTGGTAGAATTTTTCTTCCCACCAGCGACTTCCATTAACAAGGAAAATGCGGAAAAATCTCTCTCTTTCTGTAATCTCTTTTGAAGAGAATACTTCATTCGAATGAGTATATCCCTTTGAAGAATAAAAAAGATGCGTTGTTAAAAGAGCGATAATTAAGACGCTTCTCAATAAAGACTGTTTAATTAACATTGTTTTTTATACCCTCTTAGTGCTTGGTTATAGTCATTGTGAGGGGGGGGCTTAATGGTTCTTTAGAAGTATTTGAAAGGCGTTTTATTGTCCGTTTAAAGATTTTTTAGATACTGCTTCCATCTTTCAAAAGCGCTATATCTTATGGGTGGTTTTACATCTTCTATGGGCATCATTGCAAGGTATACCTCTCTAGCCATAACGCACATTGTTGCTGTGTTTCTAAAACGAGTGAGTTCATTGCCTATTATGAGCTGCTCTGTCTGAAGAGTTTGTTCTTTTCGACTAATGCCATTAGGAGAATCCAAAAATTTTTCTGCGTACGCAAACATTGGATCATCAAAGTTTGTTTCAAACTTTGCTTTGAGGAAAATATTTTCTATATAATCCCAATCTTTCCTGTATTTCATCCCGTTAGCTTTAAAAGCCTTCAGTCTTGTTGGTAAGTCGTTAAATGTAAGTGTGGGCATCGTTTTATCACCTTGCCATAAATCAAAAAAGCGTCCACAAAAAACAAGCAATATGTGATAATGTCTTAAAATATTGAATTCTGGAGGATTACGGGGCAATGTGATTAAATACTTCCAAAATTGACTTTTGTCATGGGGTATACTTACAGTTTTTTCCATATATGCTTTTAAATATTCTACCTCTTTTTTTGCTTTTTCTAATTTCTGAGAATATTCTAAATGAGTGTAATTTTCATGGACATATTTTTGGTAAAGCTTATCGTATTCAGCAAGGTCGCTTACTTGAGTACAACCCAATAATATGAATACAGAAAAAAACGTTATAAATATTATGACGTACGTTCTGAATAATAATTTCATCATTTTAACTTTTAATGATTATCATGAATATTTAATTGATTTCTGTTAAATAAATCAATATGTGTTATTTTTGTGTTGAAAATATACGTAAAAACGTATTTAATAAAAATGGTTATAATGATCATAATGTGTCTAAATAAAGGTGTGGTACTGGCTAAAACCCCACATATGTGGGGTTTTAGCTTATTGGAGGAGGTATGACAGCAGAAAATATAAGGGGATCTGTAGCCAAAATGGTTGTCCTAAGGTGGGGAGAGTAGGCAATATCCAAAATACTCCAAATGAAATATACTTGTTGTTGTACATTCACGCACTTGTTTTAATAAAGATATCTCGCTCTAAGCTCATTTCACACCCATTTCATGCCTGGCGTTCGTAAATTTCATACTGGCGCCTGTGAATAATATTGTGAGGGGTATAATGGTCAAGCCCCGTAGATTATAAAGTCCGTAGATTATATCCCCTAGAGATTATAAACATTGCGCACCCTATCTTTACTTTATGAAAAAGTAAGTTGGTACTATTGGGGGCCTGTTGCCAAAATTGCGGCATGGGCTGTAGCTCTTGAGACGATTCATAATCTCGTTTATCGGGAGGCTTCTTACGAAGAGATATGCTTTTCTTGGAAAGTTTCTCGCCATACGGATCTTTCTGCTTGTGAAGTGTAAGCGAAGAGGGGTGATTGATTTTAATAGAACAGAGAGAGAGAACTTTTCGCTCTTGGGGCTCTTATGCAAGAGGAATAACGCTATCCGTATCAATTAAAGTATTCGTATAAAAAAGATGCGTGTTGAAAGAGGGATGGCTTAGAGCACGTAGAAAATCATAGTGTATAAAATTGGCAATGAGGGATCTTCTTTGAAACGGCGGGCTCTCAATTTTCTGGCATATGGGGTGCCTAGTATATGAGGATGTTTGGCATATGGGAGCGTGGGGTGGCTTAGTGAAAGCTTTATTGAGGGGGGCTTTATCACTGTTTGGTTTTTGCTTTTGGTAAGGGGTGGGGAGAATGGGGAAGGAATTGAGTTGAGAGGAGGTTCTGGAAATGGCTCTGTTAGATCTGTTGTAAATGACGAATAGGATCGATGAAGCTTATTCTAATTTTTAGAGGGAATGCTTGTGTTGCTTGAGGTGGATAGAGAGGCTGGAAAGATAAGATTATGGGTTTGGAGGCGGCTAAAGGTATCAACGGGATGTATTCAAACAATGAGTTTATAATAATTCATTATTGAGATTCAATTTGAATTTCAATGAGAGCCCGAAATAGTGTGAGATGTTCTTAGTTCTCTTATTCAAACGCTCTTATATTGAATCAAGTAAAATCGTTTGTTTGCATATTACAAACAGGGTGAGCTTGTGGGGAAAAATATTCAAGAAATAAAATATTGAAAAAATAAAAATGCTTATATCGTCTCAAGTGCCAAGAGCTGTTGCAACAGTGAGGCTTGGCAAAGAGAAGGAGTAAAGGGGGGCAATCTTACAGAAATGAAAGAGAGGGAGAGGCAAGGAAAGAGGGGAGAGGCAAGGAAAGAGGAAAGGGGGAGGGGCAAGGAAAAAAGGGGAAGCCAATAGGAGGGGGACTATTCTTTGGGGGCGGTCAATTTCAAAAGCCGTTCGTAAAGCATTTTAGAGATTAAGCGTGTTATTGAGTCCATTGATTTTGAGGCTATTGAAGCGCATGGTTTAAAGGATGGAGGATTTGATGAAGCCGATGAAGGTTGGGGGAAAAGATTTAGACTTATAGGGAAGACTTATAAGGGCAAGAAGAGAGAGGCAAAAGAAGAATAAAATGGTGCTGCGAGAGAGGATTGAACTCTCGACCTCTCCCTTACCAAGGGAGTGCTCTACCACTGAGCTACCGCAGCCCTTTTCAATCTTTGCGCTGTCTTGTGCCATATTGTCAGAAAATAGGCAAGAGAACATTTGTATATTCTTGCAAGAAAACGTATCTTATGTCATGACATATGTTTCTTATATGCTTAAATATTTAAGGTTATGAGTTGCTTGGATAGAAGCTCAACACTGTTTAAAAGGTTGCGCAATGACACAAATGCATCAAAAACAAAATGAAATTAATCATCAAGATGAAAAAGCAAAACGACGTCAAGAAAGATTGGCACAACAATTGCGTCAAAACCTGAAACGTCGAAAAGAGCAAAGCCGAAAAAGAGCACAACCAGAGCTCTAAAATGCAAAAAAATGTTTTTTAGTAAATTTTTGCAACCAAACTTCTCAATAATTTGTTCTCATAGTTAGAATGCGTTCTAAAACGATTAATAAAGCATAACTTCCCGAAGGGGGACAATCCTTTGGAAGGGCAGGCACAAAGGAAAAGAGGGAAAACACGATGGATTCTATTCAAATTGTTGGGGGAGAAAAACTTAAAGGAACAATTCCTATTTCTGGGGCAAAAAATGCTGCATTGCCTCTTATGATTGCGGCGCTTTTAACAGAAGAAACGCTCACTTTAGAAAATATTCCGCATCTGGCCGATGTTGAATTGCTTATTCGTATTCTCAATAATCATGGTGTTGGATATGCCGTTGATGGACAAGAGTTTAACGATGAATGCGTGAATTCAAGAACAATTCATTTTACGGCGCAAAAAATAGCTACAACACGGGCACCATACGAACTGGTGAAAAAAATGCGTGCAAGCTTTTGGGTTATCGGACCTCTGCTTGCACGATGCGCAGAGGCTTATGTTTCGCTTCCTGGAGGATGCGCTATTGGAACAAGACCTGTCGATTTTATCCTTGAGGGACTTAAAACTTTAGGCGCACAGATTACTATCGAAAATGGATATGTTCATGCAAAAGCGCTAAAGGGGTTAAAAGGTGCTCACTATCGTTTCCCTAAAGTCACTGTTGGTGGAACCCATGTGCTGCTGATGGCGGCGACAATGGCAAAGGGAACAACCACTCTTGAGAATGCGGCTTGTGAGCCAGAAGTGACAAACCTTATTCGAACCCTGAATGCTATGGGGGCTCAAATAACCGGTGAAGGAACAACAACGCTTACAATTGAAGGGGTAAAAAAACTCAACGGTGCTAGAGTACGCGTTATTGCTGATCGAATCGAAGCGGGAACATATGCAATGGCTGTTGCTATGACGGGAGGAGATGTCTTTCTTAAAAATGCAAATCCTAATCATCTCACAAAAGTGCTTAAGGTGCTCCAAAAAACAGGACTCGAGATTCAAATAGAACCTCAAGGAATTCATATTAAGCGAAATCCAAAGAACACCAAAATTATGCCCATTGATATTAAAACAGGACCTTATCCTGCTTTTCCAACCGATCTCCAAGCGCAATTCATGGCGCTCATGACACGGGCTGAAGGAATCGCGCATATTACAGAGACGGTTTTCGAAAATCGTTTTATGCATGTTCAAGAACTCAATCGCTTAGGGGCACAGATAAAGCTTGATGGGCAGACGGCTACTGTCTATGGAACAGAGAATTTGCAAGGGGCTCCTGTCATGGCGACGGATTTGCGTGCTTCTGTTTCTCTTGTGATTGCGGCATTGGCGGCAAAGGGGGAAACAATCGTCAATCGTGTTTATCATCTTGATCGTGGATTTGAGAGATTAGAAGAAAAATTAGTCCGTTGTGGTGCAAAAATCCAACGATTAACCGTGTAAATCCCTTTGAGGTGTTCTTTAATCTCTCTCTCTTCGGAGGGCTTAATCTCAAGAAACAAGGTTTGTTAATCTTCTCAATGAACGTGGGGTTTATCTCATGGTTTTGGAGTTTTTACGAGCGGGCATAAAAGTTTGAGAGGCGGGGGTGGAGCTCATAAAATAAAGACTGTTTTTAAATTTTATTGCTAATTTCCTGAAATTACTTTATACCTTAAAGGATGACTTTGGTCGTCTACGCAGCGATCAGTAGGGTCTGAAAGCCCTAAAGTTCGATCATAAAATGAACCTACTTTTGTAGGTATCCCGGAATTCCGGGAGTTTTTGCCATGTCCAGGTGCGATGAGCACTAAAAGCAAAAAAAGCTGATTCGAACTCAGTACTTTCAGACTCCCGGAATACTCATGCGAGGGCGCTCGCAACCGGCAGGGGAGCTTGAAGTGAAAGCTAAAAATCCACACTTTAACGATATTTCGATAGGCAGA
>NZ_JBHIQH010000023.1:0-2065 GCF_042196485.1 Bartonella sp. AD24XZML
GCAAAAGATTTTGGCAAAAGCTGCTTAAACATATGGGGGTGCTCTCTCCTCCCAGCACCCCCGCCCTTTCCTAACAACTTTCAACACATGCGTGCTTCACGCTACGGGTGGATTGTACGCAAATCAAGGAAATAAACCATGGAAAAGAAATACGAACTTACTGATGAAACAACTGAGGTTGATGGCAAAACTCTCCACCGCATTCGTGCCTTACGAGACTTTGGTGGTATTAAAGCAGACGACCTAGGCGGTCTTATAGAACATGAAGGCAACTTATCCCATGAGGGCAATTGTTGGATTTGGTATAAGGCTTGTGTTTTTGGAGATGCACGTGTTTATGGCAATGCACTTGTTTTCGATGAAGCAAAAGTTTCCGATAATGCACATGTTTACGAGAGCACACACGTTTTCGATGAAGCGCGCGTTTACGGTCGTGCAGAAATTTATGGAGAAGCAAAAGTTTACGGTGATGCATGCATTTACGGTAGGGCAGAGGTTTACGATTGTGCACGCGTTTTCGATGAAGCACGTGTTTACGATAAGGCAGAGGTTTACGGTTATGCACGCGTTTACGATTATGCAAAAGTTTTAGAAAATGCACAAGTTTACGGTTATGCATATGTTTCCGATAAGGCAGAAGTTTATGGCAATGCAAAAATTAAAGACGGACATGTAGGCGATAGTGCAAGGATTTATGGTGATGCTAAAATTTATGATCATGCAGAAGTTTACGGTAATGCATGCGTTTCCCATAATGCAGAGGTTTATGGTTATGCCAAGGTTTTTGGTGATGCCTTGGTTTTTGGCAATGCACATGTTCATGGACGTGCAAAAGTTTACAATGATGCACGCGTTTACGATGAAGCACGTGTTTACGATAAGGCAGAAATTTACGGAGAAGCAAAAGTTTACGGTGATGCAGAAGTTTACCGTAGCGCACACGTTGATGACTATAACGCCATATCAACTGGAGAAAAGACCAGATGAAAAAATATGAACTGACAGATGAAACAATCGAAGTTGGGCGCAAAACGCTCCGCCGCATTCGTGCATTGAGAGATTTGGGGGACGTCAAGAAAGGTGATCTTGGCGGCTATATCGAGAAAGAAGACAACCTATCGCATCATGGCAATTGCTGGGTTGGGGGTTATGCCAAGGTTTATGATGATGCTAAGGTTTACGAAAATGCACAAGTTTACGGTTATGCCGAGGTTTACGGCAATTCTCGTATTTATGGCAAAGCAGAAGTTTTCGATGAACCATGCATTTACGGTCATGCAGAAGTTTACGGTGAAGCATATATTTGCGGTGAACCGCATGTCTTTGATAATGCAGAAGTTTATGGCAATGCACAAGTTTACGGTGAGGCATACATTTACGATAGGGCGCGTGTTTACGGCAATGCGCAAGTTTACGGTGATGCGCATGTTTACGGTCATGCAAAAATTTACGGTGATGCATGTGTATGTTGGGACGACTGGATTGATGGCGATAAAAGAATCTCAACTGGAGAAAAGACCAGATGAAAAAATACGAACTTACTGATGAAACAATTGAGTTTGATGGATACATTACGCTTTACCGCATACGTGCATTAAAAGATTTTGGTGATGTTAAAGCAGGCGACCTTGGCGGCTTTGTAGAGTATGAAGACAATTTAAGTCAAAAAGACGATTGCTGGATTTATAATGATGCCAAGGCGTATTGTTGTGCCAAGATTTACGATAGTGCTAAGGTTTATGATAAAGCACAAATTGGTGATTGTGCCGAGATTTTTGGCAATGCAAAAATTTATAATAACGTCAAAATATATGATGGACATATTTTTGGACACACACAAATTTATGGAAATGTGATTATTGATGCCGATTCAAGAATTTATGGCAATGTAAAAATTTATGATAATTCAGAAGATTGTAAACAAACTATGACCGCCCAGAACGGCGACTCTTCAACAAAAGACGACATTCCTTTCTAGCAACACAAACCAACTTTTAACACCAGCGTGATTCACGCCACGGGTGAATTACATCTAAAATGAAGGGGAATAAACATGCCACACCGC
>NZ_JBHIQH010000024.1:0-2869 GCF_042196485.1 Bartonella sp. AD24XZML
GCCCCTTTGCTCTAACGTCATTCCATCTGTACCACTTATCCAGTCATACAAATGGAATCTTATCCATGGCATACCATTAGATATGCGCATCCCCTTCTTTTATTAAATATAAAATTGCCAAAGCATCTGCTTCATTATCATCACAAGGCGTGTGACCTTTTGCACGCATTGCCTTAATCATTTCTTCTTTTGACGCATTCCCTTTGCCTGTCATTGCTTTCTTAATGGTACCAACGGGAATGCCTTCATACGGTATCTGATGATGTTCACACCACGCCGTTAATGTTGCTAGAAAGCCCCCATAAACATGAGAAGCGTCTGTACCCACATGCCGACGTACCTCTTCAAAATACACCGCATCAATTTCATCAACAGACCTCTTTAGTTCAGAAAGCCATTTCTTAAAGCGCAAGTAACGCATGCCACCGCCTTCAAAACGGCGTGATTGAAAATGTTCTGTATCGCTTGTGATAAAACCATCTGCATCACGAAGCGCCCAGCCAGTCTTCATCCCTAGATCAAGACAGAGAATCGTGTTAGTCATTTGCTATTCCATTAAAAATTATTTTTACAAAATCGTTCAGCGATAATTATTTTCGAAATGAGGGGGAAAGAATGTTAACGATATATGAATGCTTTTCTATATTATCTCTCACTGCTACAACTATTCATGCTGGTGTTTCAATTTGGACAAGATACAGTAAAGACAAACAACAAGCTCTAGGACCTAAATTACAAATTAATTATACAAAAACGCTAGCAAATGTACCTTACGATTCAAATGAAAATCCCACATTCAAAGTAGATTTAACCTCCTATAATCCCACAAAACAAGCAATTAAGATAAATAATATCTGGCTAGACCCCAAAAGTCCGTTTCAATTTGTCGAAGCCATCTATTACAATCCAAATCCCAGAATTATTAGAGAACCAAGCGTCAATATCCCTGTAAATCCTAAACACATTAACTTAATACATCCTAAGTTAAAACCGGAACCAGAGAGCACATTTGATCTCTTTAATGTAGAGAGTAAGAAGGAACTTACAATTTTACTGACTATTCAAGCTATGAAACCAGACACAGTAAATCCTATAAATATCATTTTAGAACATACTTCCTCTAACTATCCCAATAAAACACTTAAAGCTTTTTATTGCATTGGCTTTTTTCGTTTTTCAGAGACGCAAAGATTGAATTTTTGGGCTAAGATATCCAAGACAGAACATGCTCTATCTCGTCCCCTCATTCGCGATGAATAAAAAATGGAATAAAGAGCTACACACCAAAAACAAGCTATAAGATCTAAGTTTTTAATTATCTTAATTCCCTTCCTCTATCTATTATTGTACCAATGAAAAAATACAATTATATTCAAAATAACAACCGATATAGACAGTAATGATATTGCTAAACCGTAATCCATTTTATTTCCTTTCTTCTTTAAGAGTGTGTATGCTGCTGTTGCTGTTCATTATTATCTGTAGAAGCAGTAATATGAGAAGACATTACTGTTTGTGATTCATTTGGTGCACTAACTTTCTCCACTAGATGAAATGTATCTTTTCTTCGTTTTGTCATTGGACAAATAACTCTATGGGACTTGTTTCCATAATTATGAAGAAACCAATCTAGTGTAACCCAAGATAGGCCTTTTGCTTTAGACAACTGAATAATCATATTCCAGTATTTTGGAGAAATACTATTGCGATCGCGCATTTTACGCGCAGCCTCATAGCTACAACCAACTTCCTTTGCAAATTGGCGTATAGATCCCCAAGACTCCATCAAACTTTTGACACAAAAATCATTAACCATGACAAAATAGTACATTACGTACAATTTTAAATCAAGATAAAATCGTACACAATGAATTAAAAAAATAGTGGATAATGTACAGATGACTTATTTGCCAAAAGATAGACTTAAAATAGCACGTAAAAATGCTGGATATGCAACACCAAGCGAAGCTGCGCGCGCTATACCAGCTCTTAATCAAAATACCCTAATTAGTCACGAAAATGGAAATCGTGGTATTTCACGCCAAATAGCAGAGCTCTATGGACAAGTATTTAATGTAGATCCGGGATGGATTTTGTATGGTGAATCTCCTCAAGAAAATCCTAGCCTCAATATAAGCATTCCTCTCGTTTCATGGATTAGTGCTGGAGAGCTAAGCGAACAAGATGGAATAATGGACTTTTCAGATTGTCCTATAACAGAGGCTGTTAATCTTCCCGCTGGTGAATGGATTGCTTTGCGTGTAGATGGCACATCTATGAATAAAATTAGCCCTCCAGATTCTATAATATTTGTAAATATGCGAGACAAAAAACTTGTACCTAATGCCTGCTATGTAATTGCAGATGAATCTGGACAAGCGACATATAAACGATACAGACCTAATGATGATCCGCCTTTTCAGCCTGCTTCATACGACAAAACAATAAAAGCTCCAAAACTTGAAGGTGCTATCTCTATAATAGGTCGTGTACGACGTACTATTCTTGATATGTAAACAGAATACGATTCTTCGTTCACATTATCAATTAGATACTATCAACAGATCGCAACGAATTTGATTGATTTTTATCAGTCAACTACAGATTTCTGATTCCCTAAATTAGGCAATGATTCGTCATTTTTTACTTTTTTAAAAAAAATAGTACATTATGTACTTGACTATATATCGTTCATAATGTACTAATATATCCATAAACCACGCACAAACAATCGCCAAGAGGCGTTAGGGAGGGGAAATTATGGATAAGCCAATTCTTATAAATTCCAATGAAATTTTATTAGTTGTCTATGATGATGATCAAAACATTGGTCGGTCTGGACCACTTGATGAAAGCCAAGTTCTAAAAA
>NZ_JBHIQH010000025.1:0-8304 GCF_042196485.1 Bartonella sp. AD24XZML
TGGTAAAAAAACAAAATTCCTCATCTTTAGCAGGCTGTATGATAATATGTTTGATGTTACACACGTTTAATTTCCTTATGTAAAAGGGCGGGGGTGATTGTAGATATGCGTTAGACAACATCCCCATAAGGTTAAGCAGCTTTTGTTGAGAGTTGTTTTATCTCTCGTTCTATCTCTGCTAAAAAGGCTTGGACAGCTTGATTGATCTGTTCAATTTGTTGATCATCACGGAGAACACGCTTGACTTTCATGCGTAAGTGAAAGAATTCCCCCGTAAAACGTGGATCATAACTTACGAAATCACACCATTTTCGTCCTGTACAAGCCATTTGGAATTGCATTTGTGCGTGATATTCTGGTTTGATTTCGTCACCTATACAAAAGCGCATATGTGTTACTGATCTCGGGCATTTGACTTCGATTAAACCGTCTTCTCCAATGAGACCATCAGGACTAGCCCCCGCCATTTCTATTGTGGGGTGTTGGATAAAGCCGCACTTTGTTATATCGGCATCATGAATGAAGCCATATTCTCTCAAGGCATCTTCTTCATGTTCGATACCCCATCTCATATCTTCAGTTTCATAATAGGGGCTTGTTTCTCTTGTTAAGCGCTCTGTTATGAGTTTGATTTTGTAGTCTTCATATTTGCTCGTAGGCAATCCTTTTGTAGTTTTATTGAGTATGTTGTAAATGTTTGATGCGGTGACTTTACCCAAGCGTGCTTGGAACCATTCTGCTGTTCTTTGTTCCATCTCACACCGCCGTTCTTTGTTCTTGTGGTGCATATTCGATATCTTGGACGTGAATATATTCGGCATCTTGTATAGGCGCCTCTATTTGCTTTTGTTGTAGGAAAGATTGTTCTTTTTCATGCTGTCTCTTTTGCAAAACATCCAAAATCCTTTGTGCTACTTCATCAGGAAGATCTTCAAGCTTTTGGACTCGTCCATACTGAAGCACTTTTTCTTCTTCTGTTTGAGTGATGTTTATTAATTGTTTGATTTGCGTAAGCACATCATAAGAAACTAACTTCGTTTGTACGTTATGGTTTGTTTCATTGATACGTTTTGCTTCATCTTCTTCATAAATACCGGACAAACCGAAAGCGTAACGAGCACATTGTATAGTGGCTTTATGACGCAACATACGTGCGGGGTATTTTTTCCAAGGGTCACTGTGGCCTTGTTCGCATTCTTTGCGATATTCGGTGACTTCGATAGGGTCTTTAATGCCTTTGAGACGAATAGCACATTTGATAGCAATGATATTCCCATCATCATTGAGTTGATCTTGAAAGGTCATGCCATCAAAGTCAGGATTTGATTTGATGATCTTTATCCAACCGTCGATAGAAACAACGGGTATGATGCCGCCGCCTTTTTTAGGGAGAGCATAGATTTCTTTTGTTAAAGGGTTAAGTCCATAAGTATTGGCAACAAAAAGAAAAACGGCAAATTCTGCATCAGTGATGACATTAGCATTTTTATCTCCAATACAAGTTTTTATGATTGTGGTTCGAAATTCTTCAGCAGAAAATCCATATTTTTCTGCCATTTCGTTTAAAAAAGTAGAATTTTTCATCTTGATTTCCTACATTGCGCGCAATTCCCCCGTGGCGTGAATCACGCTTGTGTTAAAAGTTGGTTTTTCGGTGTTAGAAACGGCTTATAGAGATACTATAAGATTAGTCGTTCGTATTTCTTTTCCATGGTTTATTTCTCTTAATGCATGTTTTGTCTTTTAATCTCTTGAGACAGCAGTCCCATGCCTTTTGTGGTGATTTTTGCGCAAGGAATGACTTTTTCTGCCTTTTTTGTTGTTTGAATGATGTGGGTTGAGCAATCCATTAGTCCTTTTTGGATTTTATCTTGATAAGGAAGCAAAGGAGCGCCATCAGTAATTCGATATACCCATCTTTTTTCTTGTAAGAAGAGAATGAACTTTTTGGGTTGCATTTCAAGAATTTTAGCAGCTGTAATAAGACCGAAGAGCCCATCAGAGCGTTGCAAGCTTTCCAGAGCCATTGCTTTTGGTTTTAAATCTTCAATGATGGTATCTTTTTGATTTATTTGACCTTGTAGGTAATTCAAAAAGCCAATCATCGCTTGTGGACTTGAGTAATCGATTTGTGGTGTAACAACTTGCTTTGCACGCCGCTCGCATTCGATAAAGTATTCTCTTGCTTGCTTTCCTTTTTTATTACGCTCGACCATGGCAAGCTCTTTCGCCATGTCTAAGGTAAGATAGTATTCTACTGCTATGGCATTGTTCGCTTCCATTTTTTTGTGGAAGCGAATAAAGTCCCTTCCATCAAGGAAAGCATAGGTCATGATACGCTTTTTTATCCACGTAGAAAAATCTTGTTTACTCTCCAAAAAGGCATGTAATTCACGTGCGTTTACTGTTTGAACGTCTTCTCCGTTAACCGTGTTATTTGCAATAGCGATAGGATTATTCATAAGTTTACTCCATCCGATCATTGAATAAGAGGAAAGAGGAGGGCGCTTTTAGAAACGCCCTCTGTAGTGTGTATAGTGTGGGTAGTTTGGAATGACATCCGAAAGAGTTAAACGGTGCTGCTGTTCATAAGTACCGTAAGTTTCATCTTCATATCGCTGCTGTTCGATTTCTTCTAAAAAAAAACCGTATGCTGTGCTGTGTAGAATAAAATCGTGAGGAATGTTTCCGTTGAAACACTGCTCTTCACATTCTTTAAGATAGAATTCGGCAATATCTTCAGAGATATCTTCGCAACGATTAGTCGTTGGTTCTACGCGCAAAATTTGGACAGCATTATCGGTTTGGTCGATAAAATTGATCATGTCCTTTTCTTCTAAGAAAGGACCAGATTTAGCGAGATTTTGTTCTTCATTTTCGCAGATGACTAAGAGAATTTCATCAGAATTTATAAACACTGGTTTATTCACAAATGCCTCCATACAGCCTATTGGCAAAAGTTATTTTCTAAGATATGGAACATATGTATGCGCATATTGCACATATGTCAACAATAAAATGTGCAATATGAACATATTTAGTGAGTGTTATATTATTTTGGGATATATAAAATGGATGATATTGATAACCTTATAATGGAGGCAGTGAATAAGCTTAGTATAGATAAAAAAAGAAGGTTAATTATTATTCTTCGTCTTTTAAAGTATCTAAAATGCGAAGAAGCCACTGCTTTTTTTCAGGAGATATATTTTTTAGAGCGTTAAAAACTTCTTCTTGAAGTTCGCGGTCTGAAAGAGCAGTTGTAGATTTTGTTTTTATACCCTGTCCTTCACCAGTCAATAACCAACCTGTACTTACGTTAAAAGCTTTTGCGTATCGACTTGCGGCTTTATTGATGCCGCGAACTCCTTGTTCATGTTGTATATAAGTGTAATATGGCCAGCCGTAATATTGAGCTGCGGCTCGGGCAGATTTAAATCCTTTGGCAATTCTTGCTTCTGTTAAGCGTATAGCTTGGTCGGGTTTTTGTTCTTGCATTCTGACAACTCCTTTCCATTCATAATGCACATATTATGTGTGCTTTTCGACTTGACTTTTTTCTGTGCACATTGCACACTTAATTTTATGAATAAGATAGAAGCAAAAAAAATACGCAAACGCCTTAATCTGACGCTGGACGAAATGGCAGCGTTATTAGGCGTTAACAAATCAACAGTATGGCGTTGGGAAAAATATGGTGTTCCTTCAAGAGGAGCAGTGGCTTATCTTTTAAAATCTTTATGCGATCAAGAGCAACACCCCTCAATGTCGAAAATTTGCAAGAGCTGCGTTGTTGATCAGAAGGTCGATAGATTGCAGCATTAAGGAGATCAAAATGAGTTCGAATGAAATTTTATGGATAGCAGTGGTTTCAGTTTTGCTCTTAAGCGGAGTGATGTTTCGTATTGCATTGCATTATCGCGATCAAGTTAAAGCACTTAAAGAGCAGGTTCAAGATATTAAGAAAAAAATGAAAGAGAATGAGTTTAGGTATTTAAAGGAAAGCAAGCAGACAATTGATGAATGTGATGCGAATCTTGAAGAACGTGACAAGGAAATTAAACAACTGAAGCAAGAGATTGAAGAACGTGACGAGGAAATTAAACAACTGAAACAAAAGACTGAAGAGCATGAAAAGGCGTTCAGAAATGTAAGTGAAGTTGTAATGACACTCGAAGCAGATGTTCAATCACGTGATACGGAAATTAAAGAATTGAAGCAAAAGATAGATGCGTATCGAGAAGATTTTACACGGAAAAGTGAAAAGATACGGACACTAAAAGAAGATGTGCAATCACGTGATACGGAAATTAAAGAACTTAAACAAAAGATAGAAGAACGTGACGACGAGGAAATTGAAGAACGTGACAAGGAAATTAAAGAACTGAAGCAAGAGCTTAAGCCGCGTGATGAAGCAGTAAAAGCGCCGCCTCATAAGAATAAGAAGAGTAAGAAGAAGGGTAAGTAAGGAGATAGAGATGAATGCAGGATCGTATACTGGTTTAATAGTATCTATAGCTGTAAATATTCAATTAGCTATTCAACTTTATCTATTTTATAAAGAATTACAAATAGTTAAAAAGGAAATAATTAAGAAAAATGAAAAAATATGGAGGCAAGAACAGATAATTCAAAAATTATCTCCTTCTAACATTTTCTCTTCTTCAAAAGATAGCAAAAATTCTGGTCAAAACTTAGTTTGAAGCATTTTTTCTGGGTGGAAAAATATCCCTATAAAATACGTTTTGTATGGAGATGCGAGGTGAGTAACACGATTCTTTGTTTTGATCTAGGTACGAAGATGGGGTGGGCGATACGTGGTGCAAGTGGTGACATGTTCAGTGGTACCGTGAATTTTCAATCGCGCCGTTTTGAAGGCGGTGGAATGCGTTACTTGCGTTTTAAGCAATGGCTATCAGAAATAAAGCATACAGCAGGTGATATTGACGCGGTGTATTTTGAAGAGGTGAGGCGTCATAAAGGTACAGATGCGGCGCATGTTTACGGCGGTTTGTTAGCAACGTTAACGGCGTGGTGTGAACAGCATCAGATACCCTATGAGGGGATACCAGTAAGTACGATTAAGAAAGCGATGACGGGGAAGGGGAATGCGTCGAAAGAAGAGATGATAGAGGCAATGTGTCTTAAAGGATACAAGCCATGTGATGATAATGAAGCAGATGCTTTAGCAATTTTATATTTGGTTAAAGAGAAGGAGATCTTAGAGTGATGTCCAACAATAAAGTGGCGTTTGTAAAATTTAATACAGATCAGTTTTTAAAAGAGCTTACAAGTTTAAAAGCGACAGAGAAGGCTGTTTATACAACACTTGTGTTGCTAATGAATAATAGAAAAGCGCCTCTTATCAATTATGCGTCTTGTTTATCGGGTTGGTGTGGGTGTTCAGTGCAAACGTTTAAAAAGGCGTTAGAAACTTTAATAATGATGGGTCTTATTACGCGTTTAGAGAATAGGCGCTTATGGCATAAGTCATTAGCTTTTGATCAAAGTGTTCAAAGAAAATATTCAGAAAGAGTTTCAAAAGCAGCTTTAGCAAGGTGGAGTAAGAAAAGAGAGGAGGCAATACATGTCCAGTAAATTACCATGGACGAGGCTTTTTGCATACAAATGGCTTCTTACTCTTGTTTTTTTGTCGCCGACCGAGAAATGTATCTATGTCATGTTGCGACTTCTAATGCTCCATACTGGTGAACCTATTTTAAAGGACTTAACGGTATTAGCTTTTTGGGTTGGTTATCCAGTAGAAGAGTTTGAAGCAGCTTTGAATTCCTTGATTGAAGATGGATTCATCATACGTTTAGACAATGGTGGGTTGTGGAATTCAGAAGTTGAAAAAGAACTCAAAAACGTCACTGAAGAGCTAGATAATTTCACTTGCAATAATAATGGAGAAAGGGAGGTGAAGTATGTCAACTAAGTTGCCATGGACGAGGCTTTTTGCAGACCAGTGGGCAATAGTTGTTGATTATTTGCCTGCTGTAGAGGGCAATATCTATATGCGATTACGGTTACGTATGTTGCGTACTGGTGAACCTCTTTTTTATAATATTAAAGTTTTATCTCATTACACTGGTTATTCAGTGAAGAAGTTTGAAGCGGCACTGAATGTTTTGCTTGAAGAAGGATATTTCATTCGTTTAGCAGATGGTCGCTTATGGAATTTAGATGTTGAGGAAGAGCTCAATAACTCTAATGAGAATTTAGAAAAGGTATCAAAAACATCACGATCAAAGAGATTATCGGAGAGAGCAAAGAAAGCAGCGCAGGCAAGATGGGATAAACATACAACTTATGCTTGTGATGATGCTCAAGTTGCTGAAAATACTGATAAAAACGATGCTAAAGCAATGCTTAATGATGCTAAAACGATGCTTAATTATGCTAAGCATGCTAAGCATGATGCTAAAGCGATGCTTAATGATGCCTATATATATAACAATAACAATAACAATAACAAAAAAAATATTATTTTATCAAAAAGAGAAATTGATTTTGAAAATTTAGAAACAAACGATTTTGTTGAAAAGGCAATCGAGTGTGATGATGTTCAATCAGGACAAATCAAAACGATAGAAACCAAACAACCAATCATTCACGAGCAAAATATTAATCTTTCCAATGAAGCTAACAACCGATGGCAAATTGACGAAGCGATGATTGAGAAATTGCCTTCACGAAAAGTTAAAAAGGTTGGTAAACAACTTTCAGAAATCGTTGATAAGATAATGCCTGCTTATTTTCCAGAGAAAGCAAACTTTTTTGAAGAAACCAAGAAAACAAGGGAAAAACAAGAAGTTAAAAGAATACTAGAAGATTTCAAACCCGATTTTCAATACGCAATTGAACAAGGATTAACGCATGATGAAGCCTTATCAGAATTTGAAAAATTTGTACGCTTTTCAAAAACCAATCCATGTCGAAATGCAAATGAACGCGATTGGCAAAGCGCTTGGGATAATTGGATTACGCATCCAAAATATGGATTGGTAACTAAGAAACACGTAAAATCAGAAGTGAAAAAACTATATGAAAGCGCATGTTATAAACCACCGTCAAACATCTTTTCAAACAGACTGTCAGAAAGATTTAGCATACCCCTAACAGCGATTTACGCTTAAAGACACGTATGGATCAGAATGCATCAGGAGTAGAGAGGCTATTAGTTTATTTGCTACATAATGAAATCGTATTTAAAAGCATTGAAGGATAAACAGCAAAGTAGTGAAGTTTGCTGATGATTTTGAGAATAGACATGCGTTTAAATTGACAGAAAGGCACCGTACAGAGCGATTTAAAGATTTTGCGATAAAAATACATTGAAATTAAAAACGCTTCTGTGCGGTCCATTTTGAGGCAAATAAACCCATTGGTAAAGTTATGGATTTAGATAGGGGATATTAAACCAAATGTTTTTAAAAAAACGTAAACAGAAGGGGGGAAAAAAGTTCGTTGCAACAGCGGTTGGATATGCACCATGGGGATTAGGGGTAGCAGAGTATTTTTACAATCTTTACGAATATGATGATGGTACAAGAGAATATGAAGAATTTGACGGTGGTCAGTATCATGAGATGCCTGAGAATGTTGATTACAGTACCAAGGCTCAAGTGAAAGCGTGGATTTATGGGGGCGGTATTCCGAAAAGCGTATTGAGTTGTGAAGCGTTGATAGACGAGGTGAATAGGGAAATCAAAAAACGTACAGAGAAAGATCAGTTGATTTGTGAAATTACAAATGAAGGTGAGAGATGTTATTCACAAGCTTATGATATAGACCGTGAACTAGAAAAAGCACTTGATATTCAATTAGGTAATTATCAAAATGAAAAAAAGTGAAAAAAAATAAAAAATACGTATTGACTTTAAAGAAAAGGTCGTTTATTAAGGTCAGTAAGTGCCTAAGAAACACTTAGCGAATAGCGGATAAACCACGAAAAGGTTTCTCCCATTTCTTAAATACTGACTTTCTTTTATGCTGTTATTGGCATATAACGATTATGTCGGGTGTGGTTACACCATACAATACTCTTTATGAGAAAAGTGTAACGACGGACTATTCGCCGTGTTTCTTAGCACCCGGCGCCCTTATAGGGTGTCAATAAGAAACTAATTTAAACGAATAGGTATCAGCATGAAAGCTACAGTAAAAAATCAAGAAACATCTCCAAAATATCAACTCACAAATCAAACAATTCTTCGTGAGGGTAAGAAACTTTATCGCATTAAGGCGTTAAGAGATTTTGGTGATGTTAAAGCTGGTCAACTTGGTGGCTATATTGAATCT
>NZ_JBHIQH010000026.1:0-1067 GCF_042196485.1 Bartonella sp. AD24XZML
AAACCTTTAAAATTTGGTTTTTTATCCCGTTGGTTACAATCGGATCTTTTGAATGTAATCGAACAAGCAAAACAGCAACGTTATAACGACGCGGCATAAAAAGAAAACCTTGTCACGTAAGAACGGACAAGGCTTTCTCAAACTCATCAACTTGGATGATAACAAAAACCGTCCTGTATCGCAACCTGGTTATAGGATTACTAAGTACATTCTACGCCATATTGCTTTACATACAATATTGAGATGATTGGTTGAGGGAACAATCCCGCCATTCCAAGCGAAGGCAAGAATGGCGGATTGTTAATCATCACAAACAGCAAAACTTAAGGATAGCATTCATATTGTTCTGGATGCTTTTTACAAAACGGGCTGTTCAAGCGCTTCTTGACACTGCGCTGTGGAACAACAGCGCCTGGACGACAAATGGGCAAGTTTTCAGCTTTATGATTTCCACACCAGCCTCCCCCCACATCATATTTATAGCGAAATCCCGCTTGGAGCATGCAAGCATCAATGGTTGCATTTGCATTATTACTGAGCTTTCTACTTTCTGGATCCTTATCATAAGGGGTTGGCATACCGCATTCTAACAAGGCTTTTCCTATCTCCGTAAAATCTGCTCCTGGCTTCTCCCATGCCCCTATAGAAGATATGGGAGTTTTATTAAACTGGCACCCAGCTATACTCAATAGAGTTATCGCACTTAATAATTTTAAGATTTGTTTCATTTTTTACTCCATGATTTACTTGAAGGAACTTGTTCACGATGAGATGAGCCATAAAGTGTTCTGCACTTATTACCCGCATCTCCAAGGCAAGTATGAGGATTGTAAGGATTTGTGAACATATTCCACCATTCTTTCCACATGTTACTGCCAGCAGGTATTGTCTCGTAGGTATAGCCATTACCGCCAATAATTCTGCTGACAAAGTCGTATCTATGCCCATCAAAACCAACAGTGGTTTGTTTGCTATCACTTACATAACCTAACAGACCGGATGCAACTAAAACATTAAAGGCTGGTCCATAGAGATTGATAGTCGTGTTTTCGTTGGCTATCCCGTGC
>NZ_JBHIQH010000027.1:0-1635 GCF_042196485.1 Bartonella sp. AD24XZML
TGTTGCATCAAGGCAACGTATTGATTTATAATGATAATTCACTGTTTTGTATGTTGAATGAGAGTCTCGAATAACGTAAGATTCTCTCATTTCAAAGCGGTTTATCTTGAATCAATCAAAACCACTCATTTGCACATAACAAGCGGGATTTGTGTGTGGATAAAATTTGTATAAGAAAGGATTAAAAATGGCTCTTATGAACCGTCTTAATGCAAGATCTGTCGCAACATTGGGGGCTGGCAAATATAATGATGGTGCCGGCTTGTTACTTCATAAGCGTAAAGATGGAGGTGCTCAATGGATTTTACGGTATACCCTTCACGGGCGCCGTCGTGAAATGGGATTGGGTGCTTTAAGACATGTCTCTTTAAAAAAAGCCCGTGAATTGGCAAATCAATGGCGTTCTGTTTTGCATGAGGGGCGTGACCCCATTAAAGAACGCAATAAACAAAAGCGTGAGGCAATAAGCAATCTTCATTATTTAAAAGATATTGCTTTGGATGCTTTTGAAAGTCGTAAAGCTGAATTAAAAGATGATGGCAAGGCTTGTGATTGGTTTTTACCTTTACGTCTTTATATTCTCCCTAAATTAGGCTGTTTACCCGTTTCAGAGATTACCCAAACAGAGATACGCAACACTATTGCCCCTATCTGGCATACAAAAGCTGTTACAGCGCGTAGAGCTCTCATTCGTCTCAATCTTTGTCTCAAACATGCGGCTGCTTTGGGTTTGGATGTTGATTTACAAGCAGTAACAAAAGCACAAGCTCTCTTAGGAAAACAACTCCATAAAGCACAAAATATACCAGCTATGGATTGGAGAGACATTCCTGCTTTTTATAAAACACTTTGCCAAACAACAGCTATAACACATCTGGCTTTACGTTTGCTTATTCTGACAGGCGTTCGTACTTTTCCTTTACGTCATATTCATAAAGATCAGATTGATGGAAATATATGGACAATTCCTGCTGAAAATATGAAAGGAAAGCGCGATGCTACAACAGAATTTCGCGTACCTTTATCAACAGAAGCAATGAAAGTGATTGAACATGCTCGCTGTCTTTCCAAAAGTGATTTTATCCTTTCTGCAACCGGTCGTGCTCCTCTTGGTGAAAGTAATATGGCAAGGTATATGCAAAAAACTGGACTAAACGCCTGCCCCCATGGATTTCGCTCTAGTTTACGCGATTGGCTTGCTGAAACAACCGATGCCCCCTATGAGGTCGCTGAAACTATTCTAAGTCATACCGTAGGAGGACAAGTAGAGCGTGCCTATCGTCGTACTGACTATTTAGAACAGCGCCGTGTTTATATGGATAAATGGGCGGCTTATGTCACTGGTCAATCTTAAGATATGGGGTGAATAACCCCATTATCTGTGGATAACTTTAGCTCTCTTTTCTCTCATTCTCTCTCAATAAGACTCATAATTTNAGCTCTCTTTTCTCTCATTCTCTCTCAATAAGACTCATAATTTATTACATCAATAAAACTATGATAAAATATTGTTTTTTATAGACTAAATACCTTTCCAATGATTCAAAAATATGGTTAATAAATAGGCATGATTTGGTTCTATTTTTTATTATGAAAGGATTTTAGAATGACAGAAAATGATATTCTTTTAACAGA